>JAFTZF010000028.1 GCA_017464645.1 Lachnospiraceae bacterium
CTGTGGATTCTGCCATGACAGAAGTTTCATTTACATTTTTATCGCTCATACTTTTTCTCCTTTTTCTTTTTTATTTTTTCTTACGATAAATTTGCTTTTACAGCTGCTCTTGATTGTGATCCGCACGAATCCTGTCCGAAATTAAAATGTTTTTTACTTTTTTAGTGGGTCGTAGACCTTGTGAGGTCTGGCAGCTAAGGGCCGGAGCCGCCGGATTCTCTTACTTACACTTTTTTTGCAGGGCATACGGTTTTCCCTGGTCGCCGGGCAGTTTCTTTTTTCTTTATTTAGTTGTATTTCAGGCTTTGTCTTGCAGCTGTATGGCCATTATAAAAGTTAAACTGGACAGGTTATGTCCAGTTTAAAATGAGATTGATATTGATTTTTGTAAGTTCATAGAAAAAAGCAGATATGTTTCATTAAAATTGCATAAAATCTGCTTGGCCAATTTGTATACTTAGCACAACCTTCGCAAAACCTGCTATTTGCACGGGACACACATGAATCCTATAAAGTTTTAAAAACCTCCTAAACATCGTCATAGAAAAGAAACAGGAGCCCCAGGCAAATCTCTTCTAAGATTTACCTGGGGCTCCTGTTTCTTCTTATCTACTTACAACTTTCTCTGCTCCAAATACCCATCCTTCACTGCATCCCCTACCACTTCCGTAGGAATCTCAAACTCTACGACACCCATGTAGCCCGGCGCCACTTCGTACTCGTCAAATACAATGACCAGACGGCCGGCTTCGTTTACATAGAAGGTTTCGTCTGCAGCAATTTCTTTGAAATTCCACTCTTCCACATCGCTGTCGAGCCAGTAGGCAACCATGGAGTCTGCCTCCATCTGCTCTTTCATCTGCTTCTTGATGCTCTCAGAGATGGGGGTGATGTAGTCTGTGTTTTCCCGAAACAGTCCATCCAGTTCAATGACCTGACCTGTGGTTTTGTCCACATGGTAAATCTGGGCGCTCTGATTCGCTCCTGCCATGACAACCGCCTGGTCAAAACGGAGGGAAAAGAGCTTCTCATTGTCTGTCACTACGGTATAGTTCACATCCACAGCCAGTTTACCTTCTTCTATAATGCCTGCGTCCTTGGCGGCCTGCACATCCTGCTCATACATGGCAATGATGGCATCGGTGTACTCCCGAATCTTCTGATTCAGATTTTCCGTAGCTTCCTCCAGCACCTGTCCCTCCTGGTCTTCTACCGACACCTCTGGAATCTGAATGTCCGCTTCCATGTTGTGGTCCTGGTTTTCGTAGTTGCGGAAGGTTACCACCCTTACAATGGCTCCCAGCACCGGAATCTCACTCATGGCGTAGGCCACAGATGCACTGGAATTTGCCAGCACGGTAATGACCAGCATGGCTGCCACTGCTGTTCCTGCTGTTCTTGTTACAAATTTTATGATTTTGGAGGATTTCTTTTTCTCCTGTACAGCCTCCCGGCTCTCCTCTGCCTCAGACTCCTCTTTGGCTTTCGCCATGGAGCTAACCACTCGGGCCCGCAGTTCCCGAGGGATCTCAATCTGCTCGTAATCTTTTTTCATATATTCTAATTTTTTATCCTGCATAACAAGTTTCTCCTTCCATCAATTCCACCTTCAGCTTCTTCAGGCTTCGATATAAAATAGTCTTGACCGTGTTGGTGTTCTCACCTAAGATTTCGGCCACCTCCTGGATTTTCCGGTCTTCGAAGAACCGGAGCACCACCACTGCTTTTTCCCGTTCATCCAGCACCTCCAGGGCTTCTATGGTGTCAATATCCCGGTATTGGTCCTCCCGGCTAGCCTCATAGAATTCCTCCACTGCCACTTCCCTGTGGTTCTTTCGGATAAAATCAATGGCGGTATTGATGGTAATGCGCCACAACCAGGTTCCTATGTATGCTTCCTGCCTGAGGCTTGCTGCATTTTTCATTGCTTTATAGACACTTTCCTGCACGATATCCAAAGCGTCTTCTTCCTTGTGCACATAAGAAAACGCCAGCCGATACAGGGCTTCGTACGAATCCAAAATTGCTTCTTCTACTTTCTTTTGCAGGGCTTCCTGTTCCAAAATGCATCTCCTCCTTTCCCGGTTCTGTCTGTTAGACGCGGCTTTCCCATGAAAAGTTTTCTCTTTTAAAATTTTTTCTAAAAATGTTCCGGAGTTAAACGCAAACAGGCTTCCCGGAAAACAGATCCTCCGCCGCCCGGAGTCTCCGCCTTCCCAAGAAGCCTGCTGTTGTGATCAGATAAGATGCAACCTATTCTGCTGTGTTTTCCTCTTTTTCAATGCCGTGCTTATCTGCGTAGCCGGTCAGGATCAGAGTCAGCGCTCCGTCACCGGTTACATTGCAGGCGGTACCAAAGCTGTCCTGCAGTGCAAAGATGGTCAGCATCAGAGCAGTTCCTGTATTGTCAAACAGCAGGATGCCTGTGATCAGACCTAAGGATGCCATCACGGTTCCGCCCGGTACACCCGGCGCGCCGATGGCAAAGATGCCAAGCAGCAGGCAGAACAGTACCATGGTCCCCACAGCCGGAATCTGTCCGTAGAGGATCTGGGACACGGTCATTACAAAGAATACCTCAGTCAGTACGGAGCCGCACAGATGGATATTTGTAAACAGGGGCACACCGAAGTCCACCATATCCTCACGCAGTACGGAGGATTTCCGTGCGCAGCGCAGGGCCACAGCCAGAGTTGCTGCAGAGGACATGGTTCCGATGGCAGTAATGTACGCAGGTCCGTAATGCTTCAGGACTTCCATGGGCTTCTTTCCGGAATAAATGCCTGCGATCAGATACAGCAGAGCCATCCAGATGTAGTGACCTGCCATAACGATCAGAATTACCTTCAGGAATACGGGCAGCTGCTTGGTAATAGTGCCTTCGTAAGCCAGGCCACAGAATGTGGTGGCAATAAAGAAGGGAAGCAGCGGAATGACTACCTTGGATACGATACTCAGCACGATCTTCTGGAACTCATCCAGCAGCTCCTCGGTCCGTTTGGACCTGGTCCAGGTGACACCCAGGCCGACCAGCACAGAAAATGCCAGAGCACTCATGACCGACATGATCTGGGGTATCTCCAGCTGGAAGATCACTTCCGGCAGCTTCTTCAGGCCCTCCACCTCTGACACGATGGACAGGTGCGGAATCAGTGCATAACCTGCTCCCATAGAGAAAAAGGCCGCTCCAATGGAGGATACATATGCCAGTACCAATGCCACACCCAGCATGCGGGATGCATTTTTACCCATCTTGGTAATGGAAGGCGCAATAAATCCGATGACGATCAGCGGTACGCAGAAGGTGATGATCTGGCCCAGTACCTGCTTGATGGTTACTACCACGTTCATCACAGCCTCATTGGCCACAAGACCTACCAAGATACCTGCTACCACGCCTACCAATAACCGAAACGGCAGGCTCTTAAAAAATTTCTTCATGAATTTCTCTCCCCTTAGGTTTCCTATTTTTTCCCGGCTTTCCTCTCTTGTCGGGCTGTTTCTGTCTGTGCCCTATTATATCTTATTTACGGAAAATGTACAAGTGTTCCGTCGCAGTAAACCCACCAGCAGGCATCTGCTTCCATCTGCCGAAGTAATGCCTCTCCATCCGCCTGACTTAAGTTAAACAGGGCGGTTGACAGTCCGTCAGCCAGACCTGAATCCCCTGTCTGAACCGTCACTGCCAGATATTGGTTTTCAGGATACAGGCTTTCCGGGTTTATGATGTGGTGATACCGCCTCCCCTCCACCGTGTAATATCTCTGATAGCTTCCGCTGGACACCAGGGAGCCTTCCCACAACTCCACCACCGCCAGTGCTTCTCCCTCCGGGTTCTCCGGGTGGGGTATCTTTACTTGCCAGGGGCTTCCGTCCGCCCGGGGCCCCAGCACCCTGATATTGCCGCCCACACTGATGAGCAGATGCGCTGTGCCCTGTCTCTCCAGCTTCTGACACACCTGCTCCAGAGCATAGCCTTTTGCAATGGCCCCCACATCCAGCTGCAGCTGTGGGTCCATAAAGGTTACGCTTCGGTCTTGCTCATCCAAAACTATTGTTTCTAAGTCTGTATGCAGGGCAGCTTTTCTCAATTCCTCCAACGGCGGCAGCTGGGCATTTACCGGGTCCGCAATCCCCTGCTCCCGATACATATGCCACAGCTGCAGCACCCGGCCCATTCCAATATTGACCTGTCCATCCGTTGCTGCATAAAGCTCCTTTCCGAACTCCAGCAGCTTCCACAGGCGCGGATCCAGATTTTCAAACCGCTTGGGCTGTCCATCCTCCCAGGTCCGGTCATTTAGAGTCTTAATATTTACCAGGCCTTCGTAAGTCTCATAGGCATCATACAGCCGGTGGTATTCTTCCAAATCTGCTTTTATCTGCTGCACCAGAGCCTTAAACGAGGCCTCATCCTCCGCGTAACCCTGTATCTGGGTCACCGTGTCAAACAACGATAAAAACTGCGCTGTGTAAAACTTCAGCGCAGTTTTTTCTCCACATCCCCACAGATTCTCCGCCAGCAGTAGGATTGCCAGAAAAACAGCTGCAGACTTTCCACCCCTTTTCACGGCTACTTTGCCTTGATACGCGCAAAAGCCTTTTCAATCACGCTCTGGAAATCTCCGATGGCAATGGTAACCGAGGCGCTTAACTCTTCTTCCGAGGGACGCAGGTTTTCATCCACCGCGATGCCCTTGATTTCCTCCAGCGTCTTTCCGTTTATATATTCCTCAAAGGCCTCCGCCTGCTCATACCACTCTTTTCCGATGCCGGAGGCCGCCTTCATCCCGTAGTCGCTTCCCAGCTCCTTTTTGCTGACGGAAGATTCATTCAGATCCTCTACGGTCAGCTGCCCCTTTTCATCAAAGGTCACATCCGTCTGGGTGGAATCCACAATGCAGCCTGTGACCACTCCGTCACCATTGGTTGTCACTGCCGCATAGTAGGCATAGGCCTGGCAGGAACCGTCCTCGCCATCTGCCGCATCTTTGGAATTGCGCATATGGGTCTGGATTCCCAGTCCGATGCGGTCTCCGGCTCCGCTTCCAATGACCTGGGCATTTTCCGCAGCCCGCACCAGAATATCAATATATTCTCCGATTTTAATGGTCACACTGGCCGACAATTCTTCCTCCGCAGGGGCAGTCGTCTCTGTCAGCGCAATGCCCTCCACTTCTTCAATAGTCTTGCCCTGCACATATCGCTCAAAGGCCTCCACCTGCTCATACCATTCCTTTCCGATACCGGAGGCCGCCCTCATGCCGTAGTCATCTCCCAGCTCCTTTTTGGTCTGAAACGCCTGGTCCAAAGAAGAGGTCACCTGGCCTGTGGCCGAAAAATACATGGGCGCCTCCAGCATATCCAGACTGCAGTCCACGATCCGGCCTTCTTCATCCAGGAGTACAGCCATGGCCAATAGATCCACCTGGGCGATTCCTTCCGTGTCTCCTGCATCCACCGAATTTCCCATGCTGGTGTGAATAGCCAGCCCGGTGCGGTATCCCTCCTGATGATTCTGCTGATCCTGCTGGTTCTGATTCTGCGTTGCTCCGCTGTTCTCCTCCGGGTCCTGTTCTCTTCGTCTGCAGCCAGTTAAAAACAGGACCGATGACAGAAGTACGACCATTACTCCCATCAATAGTCCTGTTCTCATATTTTTACACAACCATTTCATAATCTTCCTCCATTCTCCTGTTGAGATGGAGTTAGTATGTACCTGTCGCGGAAAATTCATACATTTATACCTGTATCCGTGGCTCTTCCTCTGCTTCCAGACACAGATCCTGGCGGCTGGACTTTTCTATCCGGCGAATGGCCGTGACATCCACCCAGACCACAAATACCACAAACAGCAAAAGGCTCAGAACCGTACTTCGGAACAGACAGAAGTCATAAAATCCGTGGCAAAGCACCGGTACCCAGAAGCTGCGCCGCATGTTCCGTTTCATGCCCTGCATATCTCCTCGCTTTTCACATAGCCGGGCCTCTCCCAGAAAATATCCCATAAACACTCCGTCCACCGCATGACTGGGAACTGCCGTTATAGCCCGCGTCACTGCCAGCTTCCAACCGCCCGCAACCACATAGAGAAGATTTTCCAGCGCCGCAAAGCCCATGGCCGCAGTGACTGCATAGACCACCGCATCAAACCGGTAATTAAAATCCGGATTTCTCCAGGCGATCCCCTTTACCACAGCCCGCTTCCAGAATTCCTCCACCAGGGCCACAATCAGAAAGCTAAAAACCAGGTGATACAAAAAAGTATCCGATTCCGCAAATATTCCCAGCATCTTTTTCAAGATATTTTCTGCAAACGCAGCAGGGACAATCCCCAGGGCTCCCAGGAAAAACAGCTGCCCCAATAGTCTCTTAGGTTCCTTTTCCACCTTGTCCATTTTATAAATATAGGCAATCAGCACGATTGCCGGAAGCAGAGCCGCAAGCATCAGTATCATAATCGGTCCCTCTTTCGTAAGTAGCTTTCAAAATCTGCCGGAAGCGCCGCCTCCACACAAATGGGTTCTTTGGTAAATGGCTGCTGAAATTTCAGCCGCACTGCATGCAGGGCCGCCCGGGTAAAAGCCCCGTCTGTCTCGTCCCCTCGGTAGAGCGTATCTCCCAAAAGGGGACATCCCAAGGATGACATATGTACCCGGATCTGATGAGTCCGCCCCGTTTCCAAATGCAGGCTTACCAGTGAGCTCTCTTCCCAGGCTTTCCGCACTTCATAATAGGTACAGGCCGACTGTCCCTCCAAACTTACCTGCATTTTGATGGAGTCACGCAGACCGCACTGCTCCTGGGTGGTCCGCCCGATGGGTGCGGTAATTGTCCCGGCCAAGGGCCTCGGACATCCTTCAACCAGTGCCAGATATTCCTTTCGCAAAATGCCCTGTTCTTTCTGCCTGTTCAGTCTATTGGCCGCCGCCTGGCTCTTAGCTGCCAGAACTACTCCGGAGGTTTCCTGATCCAGCCGCCCGATAAGGCGGATGACCACCTGCCGGCCCCTCTCCCGGAAATAGTACTGCATGATATTGGCCAGGGTATCATCATAATGACCGCCTGTGGGATGGCAGACCAATCCCGCGGGCTTATTTACCACCAGTACATCCTCGTCTTCATAGAGAATATCCAGCTGCCCGGGCATAGAGATCAGCTGGTCCGAAGCCAGTGCCTCTTCCTCCAGACAGACCTCCACCCGGTCGCCCGGCTGCACCACTTCTGTCACTTTCCTTCGGATGCCATTTACGCAGATTCCATCCGGCCGAAACTTGGCCCGGCTGATTTCCTGAGGACTCATTTCCAACCGGCTCTTCAGGACTCGCTCCAGCCGCCATCCATTTTCCTGTTCAATTACCACATGCGAAATGATCTTTTTCATACTCACTACTGTATCACAACCAAATTTGCCCGGCAATCTTTTTCTCGCCTTGCCAACTCTTCCAAAATCCGTGTATAATAAGAGTACAGGATTGCCTGCAAGCATTCCTGCACCTAAAAACACCGGAGGATCTATCTTTTGAATATTCAGCTTCACTACACGGAGGCAGGCCTGGGCGAGCCCCTGCTCCTGCTCCACGGAAACGGCGAAGACAACAGCTACTTTTTCCATCAGATCGAATATTTTTCCAAAAGCCGTCGGGTTCTGGCCATAGACACCCGGGGCCATGGACAGTCTCCCCGAGGCACTGCGCCTTTTACCCTGGAGCAGTTCTCCGAAGACCTGCTGGCCTTTCTGGACCGGCAGAATATTCCCAAGGCAGACATTCTGGGCTTTTCCGACGGCGGAAATATTGCCCTGCTCTTCGCCCTGAAATATCCCGAGAGGGTAAACCGGCTGATTTTAAACGGCGCTAATCTGGAACCCAAGGGAGTCAAGATTTTTGTACAGCTTCCCATTATCCTGGGCTACCACCTGGCTTCCCTCTTTGCCAAGAAGAGCCCCAAGGCCCGGAAAAATGCAGAGCTGCTGGGACTCATGGTAAACGAGCCACATATTGCCCCCGCCCAGCTGGCGAAGCTGCAGATCCCGACTCTGGTCATTGCGGGCACCAAAGATATGATCCGCACCGGTCACACCCGGCTCATTGCTAAAAACATTCCCCGTGCACAGCTGCAGCTGCTTCCGGGAACCCATTTCATTGCAAATCAAAGCCCGGCCGCCTTTAACCGGGCCGTGGCTGAATTTTTAGAAACCGACTTTTCAAAAATTCCCGAAGATTAAGGAGGACTCACCTATGAACCCTATGAATTTATTTCGCATGAAAGGTCTCTGGGATAAATTCACCCAGAACCACCCCAAGTTTCCCCTGTTTCTGCAGGCCGTAGGCAAAAACGCCATCGCAGAAGGCACCATCATGGAGTTTAAAATCACCACCGCTCAGGGAGAGACCTACAGCTCCAACCTGAAGCTGACCGCCTCTGACATGGAGCTGCTGGAAGAAATGAAGGACCTGATGGGAAATATGCAGTAAAAAAGAAGGTTGCCGCAGCCAATGTCATTTAGTTAGTCTCAAAATTGTTATGTTAAGTAGGAGTAAATCTTCTGCTCTCCATCGATCCTACATGGCAAATTCATCCGCTGTGATGACCGGATAGCTTAAGACCATTGCATTTGGTCGAATATTTTTTCTTTTTCCACGAACCATTCTTCTGCATATTTTCTCACACAAGCCACGGCAGAGGCCAGCTGACATAACAGGTAAAAACCTTTCCCATTTTCATTCACCGCATAGTCTAAAATAAAGGTGTGATATCCTGCTGCAAAATAGGGTTTTGCCACCGGTTCTGCTCCTCGTTCTGACACAGACCTATACCTGCCACCCGGGCAAATAATGATTGCCGGATGCATTCGCTGGTTATTGTGCAGCCACGCAGTTACTTTACAATTTTCAACTCCTTTAGGGACAAACTCAAATACCTTCATTTTCTTCCGCCTTGTTTTTGCGTTCTATAATCTCCTCGCGATAACGCTTTTGATACTGTCTTGGGGAAATTCCAAAATGCCGCTTGAACATTTTTGAAAAATGGTACAGATCCGGATATCCAACCGAGGCTCCCGCCGTGGTCGGTTTTTCATCATAGATCGTCATGAGTTCAGCTGCCTTCTCAAGCCGCAGATTCATCAGATATTTCTGCGGCGGAATGCCCATTTCCTCTTTGAACAGCGTAGAAAAGTAACTCCTGTCAAGATTCAGCTGTTCGGCAACCTCTTTCACAGTAATACCGTTGACATATTCTGTGTCCATATAGTTCAATGCCTTTTTCAGATAATCTGCGGCAGGCTTGCCCTGCTCAAGCAGAAGACTGAACAGCTCCCAAAGCTTTCCGCATAAAAAGGCACTTCTTCCGTTCTCCATCTTTGCGCATCTGCCCATATCTTCGAAAACATTGCCAACACCCGCACAGCGTATCACAGGCTGCTCAAATACAGCCGGGAGCTCTTCTTCAGTGGTAAATCCAATCCAAATGTACTTCCATGGGTTTTCCTCGTCCGCTTCATAATAGGTTTCCATGTAAGGCGGAATCACAAAAATATCCCCAGGAGCTATTTTATAGTTCTCTCCCTCACGCTGAAAAATCCCAAAGCCATGCACCACATAATGCAAAAGCCAGTGGGTCCTGACACTGGGGCCAAAGAAATGGCCCGGCTCACAGCTTTCCCTGCCGAACTGTACGGGATTTATCCCTTTATAATGATAATCTATAACGATTTCCGATTCGATCACAAATCCCAGCCCCCTTGTTTTTCCAACATTATAACAAGTTTACCGAACGGAAAACAATGTTATTTTTTTAGTTTTTCAGTATAATCAAAATTACAAAATGACAAGCAGGAGGAAGTTCCTATGAAAATTACATTTATGGGTGCCGGAAGCACCGTCTTTGCAAGAAATGTTCTGGGCGACTGCATGTGTACAGAGAGTCTTCGCGACAGTGTCATCGCCCTTTACGATGTAGATTCTGAACGATTGGAAGAAAGCTACATTATCTTAAGCGCTATCAACAACAATATCAATGACAATCGCTGCAAGATTGAGAAATATTGCGGCGTTGAAAACAGAAAAAAAGCACTTCGCGGTGCCACCTTCGTTGTAAACGCTATTCAGGTAGGCGGTTACGAGCCTTGTACAGTCATTGACTTTGAAATTCCGAAAAAATACGGTCTGCGTCAGACGATTGCTGATACTCTTGGCATCGGCGGCATCATGCGCGGCCTTCGTACCCTTCCGGTAATGCGCGATTTTGCAGCTGACATGGAAGAGGTTTGCCCGGATGCATGGTTTTTAAACTACACAAACCCAATGGCAATCCTCACAGGATATATGCGAAGATATACCAAAATCAAAACAATCGGTCTCTGCCACAGCGTTCAGGTCTGCTCAGAAAGACTGTTAAAGGATCTTGGTATGGAGGATAAGCTTGACGGACGCAAAGAGCTGATTGCAGGAATCAACCATATGGGCTGGTTGCTTAAGATCAAAGACAAGGACGGAAACGATCTTTATCCTGAAATCAGAAAACGCGCTGCCAAAAAGAATGCTGTGGAGAAACATAAAGATATGGTACGTTATGACTATATTAAGAATTTTGGTTACTACTGCACAGAATCCAGCGTACATAATGCGGAGTACAATAACTTCTATATTAAATCCAAATATCCGGAACTGATTGACAAGTTTAACATTCCGCTGGATGAATATCCGCGCCGCTGCATCAATCAGATCAATAGATGGAAAGAAGAGAAGGATCGTATTCTGGATAATGGCCAGATTACTCACAAGCGTTCCCACGAATATGCATCTTACATTATGGAGGCAATTGTTACCAATAAGCCTTATCAGATTGGGGGAAATGTGCTGAATAACGGCTTGATTGATAACCTTCCTGCAGACGCCTGCGTTGAGGTTCCTTGTCTGGTTGATGGATATGGCATCACTCCTTGCCATGTGGGCAAACTTCCGGTTCAGCTGGCTGCAATGAACATGACAAACATCAACTCACAGCTTCTGACAATTCAGGCAGCTGTATCTAAGAAACGTGAAGATATTTATATGGCAGCGATGTTGGAGCCGCATACTTCTGCGGAGCTTTCCATTGATGATATTAAGGCAATGGTCGATGAAATGATTGAAGCACATGGGGAATATATGAAAGATTACCGGTAATTACACTATAAGTGACAAAAAAGGGGGCTCTGCACGCAATGTCATTAAACTTGTTCTGGTTTCATATGCTTCCTCCTTGCAGCTAAGCTTTCCTTAACTGCAAGGGCAACTCTCGTACCTTTTTATAAACCAGTAGCGAGAGCTGCCGCATATATAATTATTTCTGTCAAGCATTTTTAAAAAACAGAAAAAAGACCCCTATACAATTTGAATGCATAGAGATCTTATTTCGTTATCCTAACTTAATGACATTGTTGCCACAGCAACCTTCTTTTTTACATCTTATTCGATCACATGGATCCATCCTTCGGGTGCTTCAATGCGTCCCATCTGGATACCGGTCAGGGTATCGTACAGTTTCTGAGTGATGGGTCCCATCTTCTCCATACCGGAGGGCAGGCAAATCTCTTTACCGTGGTCTACGATCTTTCCAACCGGAGAGATAACTGCTGCGGTACCGCACAGACCACACTCTGCGAAGTCTGCCAGCTCCTCAACATGTACTTCGCGCTCCTCTGCTTCCAGACCCAGATATTTCTGTGCTACGTACAGCAGAGACCGACGGGTAATGGAGGGCAGAATAGTGGAGGACTTGGGTGTCACTACCTTGTTGTCCTTGGTTACGAACAGGAAGTTTGCTCCGCCTGTCTCTTCTACCTTGGTTCTGGTAGCTGCATCCAGGTACATATTCTCATCAAAGCCCTGGTTGTGAGCGTCTACGATGGCATGTAAGCTCATTGCGTAGTTCAGACCCGCTTTGATGTGTCCGGTTCCGTGAGGAGCCGCACGGTCAAAATCGCAAACACGGATGGTCAGCGGTTTCACGCCGCCCTTGAAGTAGGGTCCTACGGGAGTACCGAAAATACGGAACTGGTACTCAGTAGAGGGCTTTACACCGATAACCGGATTGCTTCCGAACATATAGGGACGCAGATACAGGGTCGCACCGCTTCCGAAAGGCGGTACATACGCTGCATTTGCTTTTACGACCTGAGTTACTGCATCAACAAACTTGTCTTTCGGGAATGCCGGCATCTCCAGTCTCTTTGCAGACTGCTCCATACGCTCTGCGTTCAGGTCGGGGCGGAAGGTCACGATACGGCCATCCTCGGTAGTGTAAGCTTTCAGACCTTCAAATACGGTCTGCGCATACTGCAGTACACCTGCACACTCGCTGATGGTTACGGTAGCTTCGTCTGTGAGACATCCCTCATCCCATGCGCCATCTTTGTAATTGGAAACGAATCTCTTATCGGTAGCCATATAGCCAAAGCCAAGATTGCCCCAATCAATATCTTTCTTCTGCATCATATCCTCCAATCCGCCGCTCTTCTTGAGCGGCAATCCATCTTGTTTTATCCTTTTCGTACGCCGAAACAATCGGATAAATGTTGTCTTACATTATAACTCAGTTTTTTTTATTCTGCAATGCAAAATCCCGGGTTTTTTGGTTTTTTTCAGCTCATGAAAGATTCAGCAGCACCAACGCTACCAGTATCACGCCCAGAGCCGCCAGCTTCCGCCGGCTGATGCGCTCCTTGAATAAAAGCATGCTTGCCACACTGATCACAATAATCGTGGCCACGCTGTACACGGGGTACACCACCACGGCCGGCACTGCCCCCAGGGAGAGCAAGAGAAATCGGGCAGAAAAGTAATTGGGCACACCCAGGAGCACACCAAACCATAAATCCTTTCCGCAGATCTTCTTTTTATTCTTCAGACTCACAAAGAAAGCCGCCAGCAAGGCCGCCAAAAAGGTATAAAACAGATAGTGATCCTCGAAGGCTGCACTGGCCGTCTTATCGTAGATATTTGCCATGGAGTCCGTCAGACCGCTGCACAGCAGCAAAACAATGAGCCATATCTTCTGGCTCTGACCGCCCTCCGACTGCTCCTCCTTCTCAAAATGAATCATTACGATCGCTGCCACTGCCAGGCCCATGCCGATCAGCTGCAGTACCTCCGGCTGCTCCCGGAAAACAAGCATGGCCATGAGAATCGGCACCAGTACGCCCAGCCGCTGGAACGTGGAGGACAGAACCACACCGTTCCTGCGCATATTATTCTGGAGCAGTACGAAATTTACCAGGAACAGAATTCCGTTGAGAATGCCCAGGGAAACGGCAAGTCCCACACCGCTCCCGGTGGTAAACAATTTTGTGTTCCCCATAAACAGCCGCGCCATAATCAGGCAGACTGCATAATTGCTCATGAACATGCCCATGTTGTTCTCCACATGCTTTTCACTAAATCGAAGCACCAGGGAAACCAGGGCGCTGCTGGCAATGGCCAATAATAAATAACCCATCTTTCTTCTCCTTTGGGATTTTTCTTTTCTGACATCTATTATAACAGAAAACAAGAAGCCGGTACAGAAAATTCCGTACCGGCTTCTCGCTTACACTTTTATTACACTTTTTATTATTGGGGATTGCTATTTTTTAATCTTGATCAGCTGAGCGTTCAGGCTCTCCAGGAATCCTTCCGGCATCATGGAGCCTGCCATTTCCATCATCTTTTCCGGTGACATGGTCTTCATCATATCCCACATGCCTTCTCCCGGCACCAGCTGCATATTCATGGCCAGTTTCACCGCCTTTGTCATTACACCCATGGCCTCTTCATTTTTAGCGATCTCCTCCATGGTGTCCCGCACACTGTACATGCCCTCAGGGAACTCCATGGGCGCCTTCAGATCCAGGTCTCCTACAGTCTTGAACCAGTTGGCCACACCTTCTGCCCGCTCATTCACATCAGGCAGCACATAGATGGAAGGCTCTTTCTCCACCTTCTCCAATGTCATAGTGTCTTTACAATTTCCTGCTTCAGCCACAATAGTATTAAAGCCTTCTGTTAGGGCTACTTCGAATACAAATACCTTGTCTGCAGTCTGCTTGCCAACTTCTGTTCCATTCAGGTACAAGGTCACCTCCGGCTGATTGGAGTACACACGGATCCGGGTGGTCTCCCCTGCTCGCTGGGCATAGCGCTTGCCGCACAGATGCACCATGGGCTCCTTGTTCCAGTATGCCTTATAAATATAATAGCTGTCCTTCCTGGTCTTGCGGTCCATGGTGACCAGACCCTTGTTATTTCTTCCGGCTACACCGCCCTCGTCTCTGGCCGCACACCCAAAGTCAAACATGTTCCATACATGACTGGACCAGATCCAGGGCCGCTCATCCAGTACCTTGGCCATGTGCTCATGATACAGGGCCTGATATTCCTCACTGTAGTCCTTGCAGGCCGGATTGGGACCGTGATAGGTAATGATACCCTCACAGCCGTACTCTGACACACCCAGACAAATGTTGGGATGCACCTGATGAAAATGATCCAGCCAGGGACCATTGTCCTCCATCTTGCCGCCGTACCATCCAAAGTAGTGGTTGTAGCTCTCGGTATAGGTAATATAGTTCATGGGACC
>JAFTZF010000005.1 GCA_017464645.1 Lachnospiraceae bacterium
GGCGAGCTGATCAAAAAGGTCTATGTGCCGAAATATCTGTTTCCCATTACCAAGGTGATTTCCAGCGGTGTGAATCTGCTGGCATCCATGATCGCCCTGGTAATTGTTATGCTGGTCACAAGAGCCAGTGTGACACCCACCGTACTGCTGTCGGTATTTCCGCTGCTGTATGTGATGATGTTCTCTGTGGGAGTCAGCCTGTTTTTGTCTGCAGCTGCAGTCAGTTTCCGGGATCTGCTGCATCTGTACGGAGTAGTGACTACGGCCTGGATGTATCTGACCCCGGTCATTTATCCTATGACCATCCTGGAAAGTGCGCCCAAGTGGGTAGTATTTATTATCAATGCAAACCCGCTGACCGCGTTCATTAAAATATTCCGCTGTGTAGTGCTGGAGGGTGTAACGGCTCCGGCTATTTTGCATGTACAGAGTCTGTGCTGGTGCGTAGCGGCACTGCTGATCGGGTCCCTGGTATTTAAGAAATCCCAGGATAAGTTCATTCTGAAGATTTAGGAGGAAGCGCATGAAAATTGAAAATGCCATCGAAGTGCATGACGTGTCCATGTGCTTCAATCTGTCCAGAGAAAAGGTGGACAGTATCAAGGAATATATCATCAAGGCTCTGAAGCGTCAGCTGTTCTACGAGGAGTTCTGGGCGCTGAATGATGTGAGCTTTGAAATTAAAAAAGGCGAGTCTGTAGGACTTGTAGGCATGAACGGCTCCGGAAAGAGTACCATGCTGAAGATCATTGCAGGTGTATTAAAGCCCACCAGGGGATCTGTGGAGACCACAGGTACCATCGCGCCCATGATCGAGCTGGGTGCAGGCTTTGACCACGATCTGACTGCCCGGGAGAATATTTTTCTGAACGGCGCCCTGATCGGTTACTCAAAGGAGATGCTGGAGGAGCGCTTCGACGATATTATTTCCTTTGCAGGCCTGGAGCGGTTTGTGGATGTGCCCATCAAGAATTTCTCTTCCGGTATGCTGGCGAGACTGGGCTTTTCCATTGCAACGATCGTGGATGCGGACATTCTGATCATTGATGAGATCCTGTCTGTAGGCGACTACCAGTTCCAGAATAAGTGTAAGAAGCGCATTCGGGAGATGATGGACCGGAATACCACTGTGCTGTTTGTATCCCACAGCATTGAGCAGGTAAAAGAGATCTGTACTAAGGCCATCTGGATCGACAAGGGCCATGTCCGTATGATCGGTGAGGCAGAAGAGGTCTGCGATGCATACGAAGACCCCAGATTGCGGGAAAATAACAAGTGAGGAAATGTCATGGATGTAAATCAGCAGGAAATGCAGAATGATTATAAAAAACTCTATGAGGCAGAGCGGGATAAGACCGAGGTGCTTCTGGCAAAGATCGAAGAGGCGGAGAAGGAGATCGAAGAGCTTCAGTTCAAACTGGACAGGATCAAGAACAGCTTCGCCTGGAAGCTTTCTATTCCCCTGCGGAAGGCCTTTCATTTTTATGAGAAGACCAGAGACCGCCTGACCCGCTATGGTTCCATCCCGGGACTTATGCGAAAAGTCCGCAGTAAGATCCGGGAGCGGAAGAATATGAAGAGTCATGGTACTGCCAGCTTCCCGTCTGCGGAGGAGGCAAAGCGCCAGAGCGAGACTGTATTTGAACGCAAGGTGATCTACAGCATTTTGGTGCCTCTCTTTAATACACCGGAGAAATTCCTGCGGGATATGATCGAGTCTGTAACAGGACAGACCTATGGCGGCTGGGAGCTGTGTCTGGCTGACGGCAGTGATGCAGAGCACGCCTATGTAGGTCAGATCGTAAAAGAATATATGGACAAAGACCCTCGCATCAAATATCAGGTGCTGGACCGCAACTACGGTATTTCCGGCAACACCAACGAGTGTCTGAAGATGGCCACAGGCGATTACATTGCCCTGTTTGACCATGATGATGTGCTGCATCCGGCGGTGCTCTACGAGTACACCAAGGTGATCAACGAAACCGGAGCAGACTATATTTACTGTGACGAGATCACTTTCCAGGGCGACAGCATCGACAATATGATCGTGCTGCACTTTAAGCCGGACTATGCGCCGGACAACCTGCGGGGCAATAACTATATCTGTCATTTCTCTGCATTCTCCAGAGAACTGCTGGATGAAAGCGGCGTGTTCCGCAGCGAATATGACGGCAGCCAGGACCACGATATGATCCTGCGCCTGACAGCCCGGGCAAAGAAGGTTACCCATGTGCCCAAGGCCCTGTACTACTGGCGGTCTCACAAGGCTTCCGTAGCTCAGGATATCAATGCCAAGACCTATGTCATTGATGCGGCCAAGCGCGCGGTCCATGATCATCTGAAGGATATTTATGATGTGGATGTAAAGGTGGAGAGCACCCGTGCATTCCCCACCATTTTCCGGATCCGCTATCCGTTGGCACAGAAGCCTTTGATTTCCATTGTGATCCCCAACAAGGACCACATGGAGGATCTGTCCCGCTGTGTGGAATCCATTGTGAGCAAGTCCAGCTATGAGAACTACGAGATCATTATCGTGGAGAATAACAGCGAGACAAAAGAGATTTTTGACTATTACAAAGCACTGGAGCACAATCCCAGGATCCGCATTGTCACATACAAGGCGGAGGGAGGATTTAACTATTCCAGGATCAACAACTTTGGTGTATCCTTTGCCAAAGGCGAATATGTGCTTCTGCTGAACAATGATATGAAGATCATTACCCGGGAGTGGATGGAAGAACTGCTCATGTACGCCCAGCGGCCGGATGTGGCTGCAGTAGGCGGCAAGCTGTATTACGCAGACAACAGCATCCAGCATGCGGGTATTGTCATCGGCCTGGGTGCCCATCGGGCAGCAGGGCATACCCATTACAAGGATGCCAAGGAGCATCTGGGCTACATGGGACGACTGTGCTACGCACAGAATGTGACGGCTGTGACCGGCGCATGTCTGCTGGTAAAGAAAGCCCTGTATGACCAGGTGGGCGGACTGGATGAAGGCTTCAGCGTGGCCTTCAACGATGTGGACTTCTGCATGAAGCTGCGCAAAGCAGGGTACCTCAATGTGTTTACGCCTTTTGCGGAATTGTTCCACTATGAGTCCAAGACCCGGGGCATGGAAGAGGGAGAGAAGCTGCGCCGGTTCCAGAACGAAGTGGCCATGTTCCGGGAAAAATGGAAAGCAGAGCTGGAGGCGGGGGATCCCTACTTCAATCCCAACTTTTCTCTGGATTATTCGGATTATACGGTAAAATAAAAGGCGGAGAACTTCATGACGGAAAAGAGTGAAAAGAAAGAAAAGAAGATATCCATAAAGAGCATTATCATCCTGCAGCTGGTGGTGGCAATCTACACCCTGTCCAATGTGGCAGCCAAGGGCGCGGCGGGATATGAGATGATGTCCTGGGGCTTTGTCTTCTTTTTTGGCCTGGAGGTTGCCATTTTGGGCGTATATGCCATTTTGTGGCAGCAGATCATCAAACGGTTCGACCTGTCCATTGCCTATGCAAACCGGGCCATGGCAATCCTGTGGTCTCTGGTGTGGGCAGTGGTATTCTTTCATGAAGAGATCACCCTGAATAATGTAATAGGAGTAGTCATTGTGCTGGCAGGCACGATGCTGGTGAATGCAGATGGAGAGTAAGTATATTTTATTGTTGGCAGCATCTGCAGTGGTAGCGTCCCTGTCCCAGATCCTGCTGAAGAAGAGTGCATTGAAAACCTATGATTCTGTCATAAGAGAATATCTGAATCCCTATGTCATCATCGGATATCTGATGATGTTCGGGTCTATGCTGCTGACCATTCTGGCTTACCAGGGCGTGGACTACAAAAACGGACCGGTCATTGATTCCATCGGATTCTTTCTGGTGATGATCTGGAGCCGGATGTTTTTTGGAGAGAAGATCACACCGAAGAAAATTTTGGGAAACCTGCTGATCTTTTTGGGAATCTGGGTTTTCTATCAGTAAATACATAAGAACTGGAAAGAATAAGGAGAATACTATGCAAAAGCTGATAAAACAGATATTGAGATTCGGAGTCGTAGGATTCATTTGCTTTTTTATTGAATATGCCATCATGGTAGCGCTGGTGGAGCTGGTGGGCACATCAGAGCTCGTTGCAAGCGCTACGGGTTTTACCGTATCCGTGATCGTGAATTATATCCTGAGTGTTACCGTTGTTTTTGAGGCGGATAAAGAGGCAAACAAGGTACGCCAGTTTATCGTATTTGTGGTGCTGAGCCTCATTGGACTGGGCATCAACCAGCTGATCATGTGGATCGGTATTGACTGGCTTAGCCAGTATATGAACCGGGCATATCTGATCGTAAAACTGTTTGCAACCGGCGTGGTAATGGTTTACAACTTTATTACCCGTAAAATTTTTATTGAGAAGCATGAAAAGTAATGAGAAAAAAACTCTTTTTGTTGTTGGCAAATATCATATTGCTGCTGGGCTTGGCGGGATATTTCTGGTATAGCTCCGGGCAGACGGAAGCCATTTCCTGTCCGGTGGCCGGTGAGAAAAAGCTGGAGAGCGTTCGTGCCACCATGGAGCTGACGAAGGATAATATTCTGACAGACCTGCGGTTCAATCAGGTGAGTCTGGTTCAGGATGTGGCGTCAGGCACCTTCTATCTGCCCCTGGATATGGAGCAGGAGCAGTGGGAGGATGGGGAGCTGACCAGCGGCCAGTCTGAAGTGACTCTGCTGTTTGCAGAGGATTTTTCCCGGGTGGATAAGCAGACTGCCATTGCCCAGGGAAAGGCATATGAATTTCTGGCTGTGAAGGGAAACACCTATCGAAGCTATTATCTGGTGTTTACGGGACTTCCCATCATCAGTATTGAGACAGAAGAGACGCCGGACACAGAGGTGTTTGGCGGAACCGTCCGCTTCTGGGAAGCTGACAGCAAGCGGGACTGGTCCTATTCCAATATTCTGGAAGCCAATATCCGGGGAAATACCAGCCGGATTTATCCCAAGAAGGGATATAAACTGACCTTAAAGAAACAGGACTCCAATGGAAACGTGGTAGAGGACAAGAGATCCCTCTTCGGCCTGAGGGAAGATGATGAATACATTTTAAATGCCATGTATACAGACTCATCTAAAATCCGGGATGCCCTGTGTGCACACATCTGGGGCAGCATGGGAGCTTCCGTAGAGGGCTATGAGGACATGTACCTGGGCACCCGCATGACCTATGTGGAAGTGTTCTTTAACGGAGAATACAGAGGGCTCTATGCACTGATGGAGCCGGTGGATTCCAAGCAGCTGGACCTGACAAAAGAGCAGGAAAAGGGAACTGTGGAATACTCTTACAAATCCTCCACGCCCCAGTCCATTGCCACCGATGTATGGGAGCAGATGGAAGCCTGGACCGCAGAGATGGCGGGTTTTGAACTGAAGGGAAGTCATTCCCAAATCACGAAAGAATCCTGGCAGCCTCTCTTTGATTATCTGAACTGGAGAGACAGCCAGGAGGAAGAAGCTTTTATAGAAGATGCCGGGAACCTGATTGATCCGGACAATATGATGCGAATGTGGGTATATCTGCAGGCGGTCATGGGTCTGGACAACCGGGGAAAGAATATGTATTATGTGGCCAAGTATGAAGAGGACGGCTATCGCATGTACCTGGCGCCCTGGGATATGGACTTGACTCTGGGAGATACTTTGCAGAATCCCACAGATGAATATCCATGGGATGTGGGGCCTAATCCCATGGTTTACCGGGAGCGGATCAATTTCGAACCGGGAGACCGGATGATAGAGCTGGACGCAGCAGATGCCTGCAGTAAGGTTTACGAGATCTGGGAGGAGAGCCGTCAGGGCGTGCTTTCGTCTGAAAATCTGCAGACAAGGATCGATGAACTGTCCCGCCAGGTGATGGACTCGGGAGCAATGGCCCGGGATGAACAGCGCTGGCCTGAGGGCAAGCATGATACGGATTATGAGAAGTTAAAGATACTGACTTGTTATCGGATGGAGTATCTGGATGAATTTTTCTATGACGATCTGGAAGAATATCTGAACCTGGGATATTCCTAAGGAGAAGCGGGAAGCAAAGGAAGGCAGTATGGATTATCGGAATGAATTAAAATATCTGGTGACTGCACCGCAGATGGCACTGCTGCAAGGCAGGATCGATCATCTGATCCGGCTGGATTCCCACGCAGGAGAGCAGGGGATGTACAATATCCGCAGTCTGTATTTTGA
>JAFTZF010000029.1 GCA_017464645.1 Lachnospiraceae bacterium
AAATTCTATTTTACACCCAGTTTTTCCAGCTGTGCTTTGGCGTCGGCCAGATTTTTGAACACGATTCCTTTCATACCGAGGCTCTTTGCCACCTGAATATTCAGCGGCCTGTCATCGATAAAGACCGCTTCCTCCGGCACGATGCCGTATTTGTTCAGCAGATTCTCAAAGGCTGCCACATCCGGCTTGATCAGGTGTTCCCGGAAAGACAGACAGTAGCCGTCCATCAAGTCCAGAAAATCCAGCTTGTTTCCTCTCTGGTCATAAATATGCTCCGGCCAGTCGGACAGGGCGTACACCTTATATCCTTTGTCCTTCAGTTCTTTTACCCAGTCATTGGCGTAGTCCAAAAGCCAGGTGCACTCTCCCAGATTCTCATAGGCAGAGCGTACCTCCTGCTCATAGCCGGGAGCCGCCGCTGCAAAATCCGCAATTTCTTCCTCCATGGTAAGGAAGCCCTTGTCGTGCTCCACCCAGGCCGGATTCAGAAAGATCGCCTTTTCCACAGCCTCGTAGGCCGCCTGCTCCGGCACTACCTTGCGCAGATAGGCTTCCCAGCCGTAGCCGTTCAGTACCTGTCCAATATCAAAAATCACGGTGGTAATCGCCATAGATTGTTTCTCCATTTAAACTTTTATCTGTAAATAATATCCTTCCGTCCCGGTCCATTGGAAACCATGGTGATGGGGAATCCGATCTGTTTCTCTACGAACTCCACATATTTGCGGCAGTTTTCCGGCAGATCCTCATATTTTCGGATACCGCGGATATCGCACTTCCAGCCGGGCAGTACCTCCAGCACGGGTTTTGCCTTTTCCAGCAGGAATGTGGGCGGGAACTCGGTGGTTACCTGACCATCGATCTCATAACCGGTGCAAACCGGGATCTCGTCCAGATAGCCCAACACATCCAATACGGTAAAGGCCACATCGGTAGCGCCCTGCATGCGGCAGCCGTATTTGGAAGCTACACAGTCAAACCAGCCCATTCTTCTGGGACGGCCTGTGGTAGCGCCGTACTCTCCGCCATCTCCGCCTCTTCTGCGCAGCTCGTCCGCCTCTTCCCCGAAGATCTCACTGACAAAGGCACCTGCTCCTACTGCACTGGAATAGGCCTTGCATACAGTGATCACCTGTTTGATCTCATAGGGCGGAATACCTGCTCCGATGGCTCCGTAAGCAGCCAGTGTGGAGGAAGAAGTAACCATGGGGTAAATACCGTGGTCCGGGTCCTTTAAAGTACCCAGCTGACCCTCCAGCAGGACGTTTTTGCCCTCCCTGATCGCATTCCACAGATAGGTGGAGGTGTCGCAGACAAAGGGCTCTACCATCTTCTTGTATTCCATCAGCTCCTCATAGAGCGCATTTTCATCCAGAGCGGGCTTATGATACAGATTTTCCAAAATGACATTCTTCTGCTTGCACACATTGGAAATCTTCTCTCGCAGATAGCTTTCATCCGCAAACAACTCGCTGACCTGGAAACCGATTTTTGCATATTTATCAGAGTAGAAAGGCGCAATGCCCGATTTGGTGGAACCAAAAGATTTTCCGGCCAGACGCTCCTCTTCGCACTGGTCAAAGAGAATATGATAGGACATGACCATCTGAGCCCGGTCTGACACCAGAATCTTCGGCATGGGCACGCCCTGGTCTACGATGCTCTGCACTTCTTTAAAAAGTATCGGAATATTGAGAGCCACACCGTTTCCGATGATGCTGGTGGTATGGTCGTAAAATACGCCGGACGGAAGGGTATGCAATGCAAATTTTCCATAATCATTTACAATGGTGTGTCCTGCATTGGCTCCACCCTGAAAACGCACGATAATATCAGACTCCTGGGCCAGCATGTCGGTAATCTTACCTTTTCCCTCGTCTCCCCAGTTTGCACCTACTACTGCTTTTACCATAATATTGCTCCTCTCTAGCGGTCTTTAAAATCAGATGTTTTTGAAACGTTGTTTAGTATATACGTTTTTTTAAAAAATGTAAATAAAAAACCATTTCCAAAACCGATTTTTTTACAGATCGAATAAAGACAACTGATTGGACTCGGGCAAATCTCCCAGAAGATCCAAATCTGCCATCAGGTCTACCACCGTCTTGGACAGCTTGCTGCGCTGCCGCAGATCGTCCTTGGACAGGAAGGGACCGTCTTTGGCTGCCTCTTCCAGCTGGTCTGCCGCCTTGTCTCCCAGACCCTCGATGGTACTTAAAGCCGGCATGAGCTTGCCGTCAATGATCTGGAAGTGATGGGCCTTGGCCCGATAAATATCCACCGTCAGGAACTCAAAGCCTCTGGCGTACATTTCCTGCACAATATGCATGTCCTTCATGGTGTCCTGCTCTTTCTTGGTCAGGCTGTCACTGCGGCGCTTGTAGTCCGCCATATGAAAGGCCAGACGTTCCTTGCCCAGGCACATGAGCTCATAGCTGAAAGCGGAAGCTCGGATACTGAAATAGGCCGCATAGTAAGCCAGCGGGTAATTGATCTTACAGTAAGCGATTCTCCAGGCCATCATAACATACGCTGCCGCATGGGCTTTGGGAAACATGTATTTGATCAAAGTACAGGACTCAATATACCAGTCTTCCACTCCGGCTGCCTTCATGGCCTCGATCCACTCCGGCTTCAGACCCTTGCCTTTTCGCACACTCTCCATGATAGTAAAGGACAGACTGGGCTCTACGCCTGTGTTGATCAGGTACAGCATGATATCATCTCGGGTACAAATGGCTGTGGAAATGGTGGCCTTGCCCTCCTTGATGAATCGCTGGGCATTGTTCAGCCATACATCCGTACCATGAGACAGACCGGAAATACGCACCAGATCTGAGAAGGACTGGGGCTTGGCATCGCACACCATCTGAATTACGAAATCTGTACCGAACTCCGGGATTCCAAGGCACCCTAAGGGGCATCCGTCAATATCTGCCGGCATAATTCCCAGGGCCTCGGTACTCTTGAACAGGGACATGACCTGCTGGTCATCCAGAGGAATAGTCTTGGCATCGATCCCCGTCAAATCCTCCAGCATGCGGATCATGGTAGGATCATCATGGCCCAGAATGTCCAGCTTCAGCAGGTTGTGGTCGATGGAGTGATAATCAAAGTGGGTGGTGATGGTATCCGTGGTCATATCATTGGCGGGATGCTGTACAGGCGTGAAGGAATGGATCTCCTCTCCGTGAGGCAGTACCACAATTCCACCGGGGTGCTGACCTGTAGAGCGGCGCACCCCTACGCAGCCCTGGACGATCCTGTCGATCTCACAGTTGCGCTTGTGATGGCCCCTCTCCTCGTAATAATTCTTTACATAACCAAAGGCTGTCTTGTCCGCCAGGGTACCAATAGTTCCCGCGCGGAAGGTCTGGCCCTTGCCGAAAATAACTTCTGTATATTTGTGAGCCTTGGACTGATAGTCGCCGGAGAAATTCAGGTCAATATCCGGCTCCTTGTCACCCTTAAAGCCCAGGAAGGTTTCAAATGGAATATCAAAGCCCTCTTTTTTCAGAGGCGCGCCACACACCGGGCACTCCTTATCCGGCATATCGCAGCCGGCTGCGCCCGCGTATTTGCGCACTTCCTCAGACTCGAAGTCACTGTAGTGACATTGGGAGCAATAATAATGGGGCGGCAGGGGATTTACCTCGGTAATGCCCGCCATGGTAGCTACAAAGGACGATCCTACAGAACCACGGGAACCCACCAGATAACCGTCCTCATTGGACTTCCACACCAGCTTCTGAGCAATGATATACATAACCGCAAATCCATTGGAAATAATGGAATGCAGCTCTTTTTCCAGTCGCTCCGTTACTTGTCTGGGCAATTCTGCTCCGTAGATGGAGTGTGCCTTTTCATAGCAGATGTCACGCAGGGTCTGGTCTGAATTTTCAATGACGGGCGGACACTTATCCGGCCGCACTGGAGATACCCGTTCCACCATGTCTGCAATACGGTTGGTATTGGTGATGACCACCTCTTCTGCCTTGGCGCTGCCCAGATACTGAAATTCCTCCAGCATCTCCTCCGTGGTCCGATAATACAGAGGCGCCTGCTGGTCTGCATCCTTAAAGCCCTTGCCCGCCATAATGATCCGGCGGTAGATCTCATCCTCCGGATTCAGGAAATGCACATCACAGGTAGCCACTACCGGCTTTTCAAACTCCTCTCCCAGCCGTACGATCCGCTTGTTCAGCTCCTGAAGCTCTTCTATGGTATTGATCGGGGACTTTTCATCCCGCAGCATAAATTCGTTGTTTCCCAGAGGCTGGATCTCCAGATAATCATAGAAGTTCACCAGCCTTGCGATCTCTTCTTCGGGAGCCGAGCGCACCAGCGCCTGATACAGCTCTCCCGCCTCACAGGCAGAACCCAGGAGCAGGCCCTCCCGATGCTTTGCAAACACGCTCTTGGGAATCCGGGGCCGCTTGGAATAATAATCCAAATGGGACCAGGATACCAGACGATACAAATTTACCCGACCAATTTCATTAAGAGCCAGGATAATAACATGATAAGTAGGAAGCTTTTTGATAGCTTCCGCATCCAAGGTACCCAGGGCATTGACCTGATCCAGGTTTGTGACATTCTGCTGCTCCAGCATATCCAGGAATTTCAGGAAAATCTCTGCAGTACAGCCTGCATCATCCACAGCCCGGTGATGATTTTCCAGAGAAATGTCCAATGCCCTGGCTACCGTGTCCAGTTTAAATCGATTCAGGCCGGGCAGCAGTACACGAGCCAGCCCTACCGTATCCACAGCCGTATAGGCGTACGGGATCCCCTGCCTCTGACAGTTCCTGGCAATAAAGCTGGTGTCAAAGCCCGCATTGTGAGCCACCAGCACCGTTCCTTCACAGAACTCCATGAATTTGGGCAGTACATCTTCGATCACAGGCGCATCCAGCACCATGGAATCGTTGATACCCGTCAGGTTCTCTATCTCATAGGGAATGGGGGTCTGAGGATTAACAAAGGTGCTGAACCGGTCTGTAACAGCTCCGTCCTCCACCTTTACCGCTCCGATCTCAATGATCCGGTTAGTCTCCGCAGAAAAGCCCGTGGTCTCCAGGTCAAAGACCACATAGGAGCCCTTCAGGCTCTGGCCTTTGGAATCCGTGACGATCTCCTTCATATCGTCCACCAGATAGGCCTCCACACCGTAAATCAGTTTGAAGCTGTCGCCCCTGTCCAGGGCATGGCTGGCTTCTGTAAAGGCCTGCACCACACCATGATCTGTAATGGCCAGAGCCGTATGACCGAAGGCCTTGGCCTGCTTCATAATACTGGTCACATCAGAAACTCCGTCCATATCACTCATTTTTGTATGACAATGGAGCTCCACACGCTTTTTCTCGCTGTGGTCCTCCCGCTTTTTTCGAAAATCAGAGGACTTCATAATGCCCGCCACGGAACCAATGCTCAATTCCTTATCAAAGGGATCCAGAGCACACATGCCGCGGATCTTCAGGAAGGCACCTTTTTTAATATGTTCCTTCAGGCCCGGCAGATCCTCGTTAGACACAAATATCTTGCTGCGGATGGTATCGGTAAAATCCGTCAGCGCAATGGTCAGAATGGTCCGCTCGCCGCGGATCTCCCGTTCATCCAGGGCAATGACCTGTCCATGAATGGTCACTTCTCCCATCTCTCCTACGATCTGATCCATGGGAATCAGATCATCGGGGAAATCCTTTCCGTAAATCACATCTGGATTGTCCGAACGCTTCAGAGGTCTGCGATAGCTGCCTGCTGCCTTGCCGGCTTCTGCGGCTCCTGCAGCCTTGACAGCCCCTGCACTTCCTGTGCCTTTCCCTGCCCCTGGGCCAGCCGCAGCTTTTGCTTCTGTCACTCCTTCTTCTGCAGCTGCGCTAACACCTTCTTCTGCAAAACCGCCTTTGGCAGACTGGTTGCGTAAGATCGATGCAATCATATCCCGGGCACGCTTCTCCACCTGCTTCTGGGCTTTGTTTTCAGATACTTCTTTTTCCACATGCTCGGAAGTGATGCGCAGATCAAGACCGCACCGCTCCACTAGTATCTTGTGAAGTACCCGCACCAGCTCGTCCGCCGCATCCTCCTCCAGCTTGGATACTGCCATTTTTAAATGCAATTCACCGGCAGAGGGATAGGTGATCTCCGCCTTCTGAAACAGCTGATAAGGCAAAATACTGTAATTTCGCAGCTCATAGGAAATGCTGTCCCCGTACAGACGCAGTACCTCTGCCGGCGTATACTGACTGGACAGCTCATAACGTTCGATCAGCTGCAGCTCCAGGGCTTCCCCCGGGAACAGCTGCTTTTTCATCTTTTTTTCCAGCTTAAAAAGCTGCTCCTTGTGAAGCAGCTTTTCGCTTACCAGATAAATCCGGATCCTGGTTTTCATCCGGTTTGAAGTCACACGCTCTACCCGAACCTGGTGCAGCAGGTCGCCAAAGCCTCCTGCCTCCTCCAGAGTGGGGAATACCTCATAAAAAAGCTTCTGCATCTTATGCCTCCCAATGCAGCAATTCCTGTCGTAATGCTTCCAACAACTGATTCTCCGGAACCTTACGCACCATCTGTCCCTTCCTGATCAGCATACCTTCTCCCAGACCGCCTGCGATGCCGATGTCCGCCTCTTTGGCTTCTCCCGGTCCGTTTACCACGCATCCCATAACAGCCACTTTGATGTCCAGGGGGAATTCCGCCACCATGGTCTCTACCTGATTTGCAAGTCCGATCAGATCAATGCGGGTTCTGCCGCAGGTGGGACAGGAAACCACTTCGATTCCGCCCTTGCGCAGTCCCAGTGTTTTTAAAATCAGTTTCGCAGACTTGATCTCTTCCACCGGATCGCCCGTCAGGGATACCCGAATGGTATCACCGATGCCCTGAGACAAAATGATGCCCAGTCCTACAGCGGATTTGATATTACCGGAGGTAAGGGTTCCTGCCTCGGTAATTCCCACATGAAGGGGATAGTTGGTCTTTTCTGCAATCAGCTGGTGGGCCTTGGCACACATCATCACATCCGAGGACTTGATACTGATGACCAGATTGTCATAGTCCATGTCCTCTATCATATGTACCTTATCCAGGGCGCTTTCCACCAGGCCTTCTGCTGTCACACCGTTATATTTCTCCACCAGTTCCTTTTCCAGAGAACCGCTGTTCACACCCACGCGGATGGGGATCCGGCGCTCCCTTGCCACATCTACCACAGCCTTTACCCGCTCCGGTCCGCCGATATTGCCGGGATTGATGCGGATCTTATCTGCACCATGCTCCATAGCCGCAATAGCCAGCCGGTAGTCAAAATGAATATCTGCCACCAACGGAATGGATATCTGATTTTTAATCTCTGTAAGAGCCTCTGCCGCCTCCTGAGTAGGCACGGTACAGCGGATGATCTCACATCCTGCCCGCTCCAGGCGGTGAATCTGCTCCACCGTAGAGTGTACATCTTCTGTTCTTGTATTGGTCATGGACTGAATCAGAATGGGATTGCCTCCGCCAATGACCCGGTCTTTGATGTGTATGACTTTTGTATGCTCTCTCATCATGTTAATTCTGCCACCCTTTCCTGCTTCCCTGCCTGCTCCTCGCGCTTTCTTCGGGCGTATTTTTCTACATTCAGCACGATGCCGAACTCCACAAATAAGAATACCGTAGCCGTACCGCCTGCACTGAAGAAAGGCAGAGTCACTCCTGTGGTGGGGAACAGACTGGTCACTACCATCAGGTTCAGAATCACCTGCAGCGCCACATGTCCAAACACACCGATGGACAACAGCCTTCCAAACAGGTCATCCGCCTGCTGGGTAATGCAGTACAACCGATACAGCAGATAAATAAACATGAGAATAATAAGACCTGCTCCGAAAACGCCCAGTTCCTCACATACAATGGCAAAGATCATGTCATTGTAGGGCTCCGGGATACGTCCCAGCTTCTGAATACTGTTGCCCAGCCCTTTGCCAAACAGGCCGCCGGAGCCAATGGCATACAGCGCCTGCAGCGCCTGATAAGCCTTATCCGACTCATAGGAATAGGGATCCAGCCAGGCCAGGATCCGGGCTGAACGGAAGCCTTCACTTCCCGCATCTGCCGGAGACTGTATGAGCATATACAAATACATGCCCACAACTGCAAGCCCTGCCGCAATGACCAGTACAAAAGGCCAGTACTTGGGATGCACAAGGAAGATCATCAGGCAGGTGATTCCTAATACGATCATAGCCGTACTCATGTTATTACTGATTTTCCAAATCAATACAAATATTACCAATGCCGGCAGCATGACAAGCACCATAGTCTTTATGGATCTCCAGATGTTTTTCTGCTGAATGGCGCCCGCATACTTGGCTATGAAATGAGCCGAAAACAAAATCATGGCCACTTTAACAGGCTCCGCCACCTGGAACTGTCCCAATCCGGGGATCTGCAGCCAACGGGTAGCTCCATTTGCCGAAACACCTAAGCTTGTCAGCAAAAGAAGGATCAGCAGAACAGCTACTCCATATCCGATCCACGCAAAAGGCCGCAAATAGCGGTAAGGAAAATTGGCCACCACAAACATGGCCACGACTCCCACAGCACTCCACTGCAGCTGATTTTTCAGGAAGTAAGCCGGGTCGTTGCCGAATTTTGCACTCATGCTGGCCTCATAATAGCTGGCACTGTATATCATTACCAGGCCGAAAACCATCAGAAAAATAACTGCCATAACCAGGCCCGTATCATATGTCCAAAGGTCTCGAAGCCGAAATTTAAAACTTTTCTGTTTCTTTCGGGAGTTTCCCATAAATCCAATGCCTCCAATGCAAACTTAAAGGGATTTTTTTCTTTCGTATTTGCAGAAGGTGAACTCCAGGTCAAAATAGGTCTTTTCTTCGCTCTGACCGGTCATCTCCCACTCAGGGTCCTCCTCTAAGTTGGGGAACCATGCATCTGCCTCATAGGCGTGGTCAATGCGTGTCACATGAGCCACATCACAATAGGGCAGAAACTGCTTGTAGATGGTATCTCCGCCAATGATATATACATCCTGGCTGTCATATTTCTTTAACTCCTCCAGCACCTCTTCTACAGAGCCGAAAAGCTGTGCGCCTTTCACCTGATAGCCTGTATTGCGGGTCAGCACCAGATTGGTGCGGTTCTTTAAGGGCAATCCGTTGGGGAAACTCTCCAGGGTCTTACGGCCCATAACAACCACCTTGCCTGTGGTCTCGCTGCGGAAAAATTTCATATCCTCCGGAATGCTGACCAAAAGGCCTCCTTTATATCCGATCGCCCAGTTCTTATCCACTGCAACAATTAAATTCATCTTGTTTTCTCCTCGTCTCTTTTCTTATACCGCGATGGGAATATCCTTTACCTGGGGTCCTGCCTGATAATCCTCCACCCACAGATCGTCTGTGGTAAACTGATAGAAATCCTTTACTTCCGGATTTAAGGTTACCTTGGGCGCCGGATATGTCTCTCTGGAAATCAATTCTTTGATAATGTCCACATGGCGGTCATAAATGTGAGCATCTGCGATCACATGCACCAGCTCGCCGGGGATCATATCCACGCACTGGGCCACCATCATGAGTAAAATGGCATACTGGCATACATTCCAGTTATTGGCCGCCAGCACATCCTGAGACCGCTGATTTAAGATCATATTCAGGGTCAGCTTGTCCTCTCCCTTCTGCTGGGTCACATTGTAGGTGACGCCGTATGCACAGGGGTACAGATGCATCTCGCTCAGATCCGCAAACACATAGGTATTTGTCATGATCCGGCGGCTGAAGGGATTGTTTTTCAGGTCATAGAGCACCCGGTCCATCTGGTCCATCATGCCCTCTTTATACTGGCTCTTTACGCCAATCTGATATCCGTAAGCCTTGCCGATACTGCCGGTCTCATCTGCCCACTCGTCCCATACATGGGGCTTCAGGTCATGAATGTTGTTGGATTTTCTCTGATAGATCCACAGGATCTCATCCATACAGCTCTTAAGGCCGGTCTTTCGCAGGGTCAGAGCCGGAAATTCCTTGCGCAGATCGTAGCGGTTTACCACGCCGAACCGCTTGATGGTATAAGCGGGAGTTCCATCCTCCCAGCGGGGGCGCACCTTTTCACCTTCGGTACTGCTTCCGTTCTCCAAAATATCCCGGCACATATTCACAAACAATGTATCTGCGTAACTCATGTATTCATGCTCTCCTTTACCATACTACTATTTTAACAGATTTCCCAAAATACCTCTGGCCAGGCTTCCGCCTGCGCTGCTGGCTGCGCTTCCAAACAGATTGGTAAAGAATTTCCCTCCGCCAATCTTCTTATCCAGCTCTTTGCCCAGACTCTTACCTGCCTCTCTGGCCACGCTGCGGCCTACGGAAGCACTTGCATTGGTCACTGCCCGTTCTACCACAGAGGTCTTTTGTTTCTTTTTCTTCTCTGCTTCCTTCTGAGCAGCCTTTTCCTGTGCCTCCCGGGCTTTTAAAGCAGCTTTTTCCTGTGCTTCCTTCTCTTCCTCCAGCAGGTCTCTCTGACGGGCTAATTCCGCCTCCTCTGCGTCCACCATAGCCTTTTCATTCAGCATCTCATAGGCAGACTCCCGGTCCAATACCCGGTTGTATTTCAGATACAGGGGACTGTTTTGAATCTCCCTGTCCACCTCCTCATCACTGGCCACACCCATATAGCTTCTGGGGGGCAGCACATAGGCTCTGCACACCCTCTTCATCCAGGAAGGAGATCAGGGCCTCACCGGTTCCCAGCTGTCCCAAAACCTCTTCCGCATCAAAATCCGGATTGATGCGGAAGGACTGAGCCGCAGCCCGCACTGCCTTCTGATCCTTGGGCGTGTACGCACGCAGGGCATGCTGTACTTTATTTCCCAGCTGGGACAATACACTGTCAGGAATATCCGTAGGCAGCTGGGTTACGAAATAAATACCCACGCCCTTGGAACGGATCAATTTTACGATCTGCTCGATCTTCTGCAGCAGCACCTTGGGAACATCCGAAAACAGCAGATGGGCCTCATCAAAGAAGAAAATCATACGGGGCTTTTCCAAATCGCCTGCCTCCGGCAGATTCTCATAAACCTCTGCCAGCATCCACAACAGGAAGGTGGAGTACAGCATGGGATTCTGGTACAGCTCCACACAGTTTAATACATTGATATATCCTCGGCTCTGCTGATCTGTCATCATCCAATCAAAAATGTCCAGAGCAGGCTCTCCAAAGAACAGGTCCGCGCCCTGCTCTTCAAGCCGCAGCAGTGCCCTCTGAATGGCTCCGATGCTGGCTGTGGTAATATTACCATACTCGGTCTTAAAATCAGCTGCATTGTCACCCACATAGCGAACCATGGCTTTCAAATCCTTCAGATCCAACAGCAGCCAGCCGTTGTCATCTGCGATCTTAAAGATAATGGTCATAATACCGGTCTGGGTGGGATTCAAGTCCAACAGACGGGACAAAAGATCCGGTCCCAGATCAGAAACGGTAGCCCGCACCGGGTGGCCCTTCTTCCCAAACACATCAAAATACCGCACCGGATAATCTGTATAGGTAAAACCCTGGATCCCCAGCTTGTTCAGCCGCTTGTCCAGACTCTCCGTCTGCTCGCCCGCCTTGCACAGTCCTGACAGATCACCTTTAATATCCGCCAGAAACACGGGGACACCCATATCGCTGAAGGACTCTGCCATGACCTTTAAGGTGACGGTCTTACCGGTTCCCGTGGCTCCCGCAATCAGTCCATGACGGTTGCACATCTTGGGCACCATGCAAACTTTATCTTCATTTTTTCCAATCCACAATTTATGCTCTTCCTGTAAATACATGGGTACACCTCACTCATTTTATTCACTATGTCTAGTATACTTCCTTTGGTGCGTCTTTGGCAATACTCTTTGCAAAATTGTCCGAAGAAAAACGGCCCTGCGCTTTTCCTGGCGCGGGCCGCTTACTTTTAAAATTTAGTTCTCTACGATTTCCAGAACTTCCATAGGACAGGCTTTTACACAGATGCCGCAAGCAGTACACTTGGAAGCAGCAGGCTTGTCCTCTGCCTTGATCATCAGGCCGAAGGGACAGGCTTCTACGCACTTGCCACAGCCGGTACACAGCTTTTTATTTACCATGTATACACCCTTTGCATTCTGGGTAATAGCTCCTGCCTCACAAGCCTCTGCACACTTACCGCACTGAGGACAGGCCAGGGGACGAACGGATTTCTTCTCTACGATCTGAATGCAGGATTTATCCGGATGAAACTCTTTATAATAAGCCTCGGAACAGGCCCTTACACATTCCAGACATGCCATACAGGTAGATCCTTTTTTAACCATCAGTTTTTTCATCTTAATTTCCTCCGAGTAGTGAACTTTATATATGAATCAGTGTACCATCAAAAGACAATTTTCTCAAGTCTTTTGTCGAAATATGCATCAAAAAAGGACAAGCAAGCAACTTGTCCTTTTTGAGCAATAAAAAAGCACGAGACGGGATTCGAACCCGCGACCCTCGCCTTGGCAAGGCGATACTCCACCACTGAGCCACTCGTGCAAATGTATCATTTTTTGTCGCCAGTCATCAGCGACATGTATTATAATACATGATACATTTTCATTTGTCAACCACTTTTTTTACTTTTTTCCGGAATAAAAATGACCCCTGGATAGAGGCCATTTTTGCACTACCATTCCTTCATCAGCTCCAGCAGTTCTGTCTCATAATCCCCCAGGATCTCTTCCTGCTTTCCGCCGTGGCGCAGATTGGTCTCCACGCCCCAGCCGTCTTCTGCAAACTCCCAGATATGATAGGGAACACCCCGATACTCAAAATCAATGCTTCCGCAGCCATCCTCTTCACAATAGCTGTAATTCCAGCCCTTTTCCGCCAGGAACTGCTGTACTTTCTGTAGACGTCCTGTATACTCCTGCATGCTGCGATACTCCTCTTTCTTTTATTCGTTGCGGATGGCCGCCAGGGGGCTTAAACGCATGGCCCGCAGTGCCGGAAGCAGGCCCGACAAGATACCTACTACCATGGCAAAAAACAATGCCAACAGCGACAGCCAGAGCGGAATATAGGAAATTCCCGAACTGTCCTGCGCATACATACCCTGTGTAAACATATTGATGATCGCGGAGATCCCGTAGCTGAGCATAAGACCTATGGCTCCGCCGATGAGTCCGATAAAAGCCGCCTCTGCCAAAAACATATTTCGAATCTTGGACAGGCCGCAGCCAAGCACCTTCATGATACCGATTTCCTTGGTCCGCTCATAGATGGACATCATCATGGTATTGGCTATACCGATGGCTGCCACAAACAGAGATACTGCACCAATGCCGCCCAGCGCCGCCTGAATGGATCGGGACTGCTCCCGCATCTGATTTACCCATTCAATATTGCTGTAGGTCGTATAGCCCATGCCCTGAATGACCTTCTGGACCTCTTCCATATACTTCATATCCGTCACTTTTACATTGGCCTGATTGTAGTAAATCTCCTTGTAAGGCTTTCCTGCCTTGGTGGTGGGCTGGCCGGGAATGACTTTTCCCTTGAAAACCTTCTGCATCTGCGCTTTTAAGGCATCCACATTGCAATATACATTCCAGCTGCCTTCCCCGCTATAGTCATCGGGTCCGCCTGCCATGACACCGGACGACTCCACCATATATTTTTTCGGAGCAGCAATAGGGTTGCCGCTTTCATCGGTTCCGCCCCATTTGGAATTCCAGTAAGCATCCGTATCAAAAATCACAAACATGGGCTCCATGAAGTCCACATCCGGCACTTCTCCTGTTTCCCAGTAAGGATATTGATTGGTCTTGGCATTATAAAAATCCGCTATCACTGCATTCCCATAGAAAAACTTCAATTCTGCATCTGACACAGGAAGCTCACTTCCTGCAGTCAGTTCCATATTCATCTCCTCCAATGCCTGAGGCGTAGTTCCTATCAGATTGATACTGCCCTCCCAAACGCCCTGACGAACAATTGCATTGGTCTGCAGCAGGGGAGCAACGGATTCCACGTAATCCAATTGTGACAGCATTTCAATGGTTTCATCACTGATCCGCAGCGGCTCTTCATCTCCGCTGCCAGTCTCTCCGTAATAATATCCGCTATCACTGCTGTACACATTGATGGTGGTAAGGCCGCCATACTGCTCTACCTGCTCCATCTGGGCCCGGTCCAGGCCCAGACCCAGAGAGATCATTACCACAATAGAAGCTGTACCGATCACCACGCCCAGGATTGTCAATATGGTTCGCACTTTTCTGCGCCACAAACTACTGATGCTCATGCCGAGCAAATCCCGAAACTTCATGCTTTACTCCTTCTCGTCTATGTTCTAGTCGCGAAACAGATCCTCATCATCAAAAAGCGCCTCTTCTTCCTTTGCGGCTTTCTTCTTTTTTCTGCGAATCAGGATCACAGCCGTCACACCTGCTGCCAGAACCAGCACCACAACAAGGATGATGACCCATGCAGATCCTCCTGAAGAAGGTTCCTCTCCCATCATCATCATTTCATCCTCAAACATCATATCATCAAAATAGGGCTCGCTGACAAAAAGAGTCATTTCTTCCTCAATAGTGGTGACTTCGCCAGCCTCATCTTCAAAAGTGATGAGGATCTTTACGATTCCTTCATCCATAGTAGCTGCCTGGCCTGTTACATACAGATCCACGTTTCCTGTGGCGCCCGGTGCAATATTGCCCAGATATGCTTCTCCGCCGGTGACGGAATCTGCCTGCAGCTTCACATTGGTGTTATAGAGCTGGGTCTTGCCGATATTGTAAATACTGAACATGACATTTGCCTCAGAACCCACTTCAATGGTTTCCGGCATCACTTCAACATTACTGATGTCCACCCGGGCCTCCTGGCGAACCGGAATGGATACACTGGCTGTATTACTGTAAGAATTTACATTTTCGTCCTCATATTCCATAGATACGTTTACCACGTAAGGCTTCTGGGACAGATCAGAGCGGGCTTCCAGCTCCATGCTGATATTCTTGGTTCTGCCTGCGGAAATGCTGTCCACAAAAATGGTGCTGGAACCGGAGGTGGGCAGAAATGCCGCTGCCACATAATTGGTATCTGTGCTCTCGCTGGCTGCCTCCAGCTCAAACAGAATATTTTTTACCGCAGTGGATTTGGAGGTGTTCTGCATATGTAAGGTCAGGGTAAAGGTCTCTCCTGCCCGAACCACTTCCGGGTCAGTGGAAAAGCCTGTTACAATGACTCTGGGGGTAGAGGTGGTTCCTGTGGAGGAAGTCCCCGTAGTACCTGTGACTTTCACATAGGTTTCCAGCGTCTTTGTCTCTACCGTATTATCGGAATTTCGATAGGTCACCTGCCATGCCAGCTTCACATAGCCGCTGGGTGCATCCTTTCTGGTCTTGAAAATCCAGGTGAGCTCTCTTCTGCGCTCCATGTCGCTGCCGCCGCTGCGTGTACCCGGCAGATCTTCTGCGGTCTGGGTATAATTGGAGGTTTCGATCTCAAAGGGCCACTCTGCCGCACTGTTGCTGATAACAGGTGTCACTACTGCATCCCACACCATATCTTCACCCATATTTACCAGGGGAAGCACCACGCTTACATACTCGCCTGCTTTGGCAATGGGAGTCACCCAGCTGCCGCCCACCATGACATTACTGTCACTGGGGCCGGCCTCTTCCTCTTCTGCGGCCCAGCTTTCAATCTCTCCCTTCAGCAGGGTAAGTATGGTTTCCACACCAGCCTCGTCCATCTGGGCCAATTTGCCGCCTACGGGCTTTGCCGCGTCCAATTCACCAATATAGGCTTTCAGACGTGCTTCTGCCGCCTCTTTATTTCCTGCATCTTCAATCTTATCCTGGTAGATCACATAATGATTCAGGATCTCTGTTTTGGCCTTGGCTTTCAGAGCCGCCAGTTCTTCCTCTGTCAGTTCTTTATCTTCTATCTCTATGATGTTTTCGGGGCTGCTGGCCTTTGCCATCAATGCACCGCCGGACAAATCCACAGCCGGAATTGCCAGCATGGTGCACAAAGCAAGTAACAATCCTTTTTTTACAAATGAATACTTTCTCATAAAATTTCGCCCTCCTCTTTACTGGTGTTATCTTCTATTTTTACAATTTTACCATCAATAATGTGAAAAATCCGGTCCGCAAAGCCGGCCAGATGATTGTCATGGGTAACCATCACCAAAGTCTGATTCTGTTCACGCACAATATTTTTCATAAGGCGCATGACCTCTGCCGACGTGTTGGAGTCCAGATTTCCCGTGGGCTCATCCGCAAAGATGATCTCCGGATCCACCACCAGCGCTCTGGCTACGCCCACCCTCTGCTGCTGTCCGCCGGACATCTCATTGGGCTTATGGTTTTTGTGTTTCGTCAGCCCCACCAGATCCAGCATCTGATCCGCCTTGGCCAGCCGCTCCTTCTTGGATGTGCCCCGGAAAGTCAGAGGCAGGGCCACATTTTCTCTGGCATTCATGGTACCCAGGAGATTGAAGGACTGAAAAACAAATCCCACATGCTCCCGGCGAAACTGAACCAGTTGATTTTCATTCATCTCTTCCAGATGCTTTCCCCCAATGATAACCTGACCCTTTGTGGGCTTTTCCAATCCTGCCAGCATATTCAGCATGGTGGATTTGCCGGATCCGGATGTTCCCACAATGGCACAGAATTCTCCTCTGTAAATGGTCAGATCCACTCCGTTTAAAGCACGTACCTTACTGTCTCCCACCCGGTAAATCTTGTATAGATCCTTCACCCGGATGACAGCTTCTCTTCCCTGCTCCATAGGCTTCCTCCTTTACACAATGTAATTTCCGAAAAACCACAGCACATATGCAGCTGCCGGATAAAAAGCTAAGATCCAATAATTCTGTCGTTTTCCTCTCCTGGGCCGCTCCGCTGTTTCGTTGCAAAAATACAGCACCGGCAGGGCTGCTATCATCATCCACTGGTAATCGTGGAACATCAGGTGGTCAAAGCTGAAGCTGGCTGTTGCCCAGGTTCCGTACATGGAAAGGCCTGTCATCAGCTCGGTCACCACCAGGATAACATCGCTTCCCAGGAGGGATAACACACGTCCAAAGATTCCCGTGGATGCATTCAGGAAATAAATAAAGAAAAGCATGCAATAGGCAAAACGCAGTACCTTTTTGTTTTCCTTGGTCAGATAGAAAATCAGACCCAGGCCCACCAGCAAAGCAGAGCCTTCTGCCAGGAACATATTTCCGCAGATAGTAAAGACAAACTGCAGGATATTGGTGGGCACTCCCACGATCTCCGAAAGCACGCACCAGAGGGCTGCTCCGCCCAGCTGCCATGCTCCGTAAATCAGCCAGACCTTCCGCCTCTTCCCCGGATGCTGCCGCTGGTACTCATACAGCCAGATCAAATATGCACTTGCAAATAAAGTAGCAAATAAATTTGTAGTTACTGCAGTGCTCACGCCCGGGAATGCGGCAGGAATGGAGAATATCAGGTTGAGAACTGCCATCCCTGCACTGCACAGATACAGATAGAGCAGATATTTCTTCGGTTCCTTTTCTTTATCCATGCTCCATGCCATGCAGAACAAAAGAATGGGCGCCGCCACTTCTCCCAGCCAGACCAGCCAGACGGGTGCTCCCGGAATAAAAGTTCCTATGCTGTCAGCGGCAATAAAAGCCACTGCTAATATACGCAAAATCGTCCTGGACATGTCATTCATCCTCTACTTAAAATACTTTTCTTCTGTTTTTTATCCATTTATCAATCCCAAATCACATTACATATAGTGTAGCATTGATTTGCTAAAAAAACATTAAGAAATTCTTATTTTTTTGTATCATCTTTGTATATTTTCTGCACTTCATGTCTTTATAAATTTGGACGCGGCAGCTGCATAAAAAGTTTCACACAGGACAAAAAAGGATTTCCCACATCTGATCGGGGAATCCTTTTTATACTTGCAGTAATTTTTCTTTACATAGCCAACGGATATTTGTCCGTCAGGCTCTTTACCAGAACCTTTGCCTTCTCCACTGCGCTCTCACCCTCTTTGATGAGCATCGCCACTGCTTCAGCGATCACATCCATATCCTCTTCCTTCAGACCTCTGCTGGTCACAGCCGGTGTACCGATACGGATACCGCTGGTCACAAATGCAGATCTGGGATCATTGGGGATGGTGTTCTTATTTGCAGTAATATTAGCTGCATCCAGCAGATGCTCTGCATCTTTACCGGACAGATTTTCATTGGTCAGATCCACCAGCATCAGATGATTGTCCGTTCCGCCGGATACGATCTTGACGCCGCGGTCCATAAGTCCTTTGCAAAGGGCCTGAGCATTTTTTACTACCTGCTTCTGATACTCTTTATACTCCGGTGTCAGGGCTTCTGCGAAGCATACGGCCTTCGCTGCGATCACATGCATGAGCGGACCGCCCTGGATTCCCGGGAAAATAGCTTTGTTGAAATTAAACTTCTGAGCAGTCTCCATATCGGACATGATCATACCGCCTCTGGGTCCGCGCAGAGTTTTGTGGGTAGTGGTGGTGGTTACATGTGCGTAAGGAATGGGGCTGGGATGCAGTCCTGCTGCCACCAGACCTGCAATATGAGCAATATCCACCATCAGATAAGCTCCCACCTCATCGGCAATTTCACGGAAGCGTTTGAAATCAATGGTTCTGGCATAAGCGCTGGCGCCTGCAATGATCAGTTTGGGTTTGCACTCCAGAGCGATCCGGCGCACCTCATCATAATCCAGAAATCCTTCGTCATTTACACCATAGGAGACTACATTAAAATATTTTCCGGAAAAGTTTGCAGGACTTCCGTGAGTCAGATGTCCTCCGTGGGCCAGATTCATACCCATAATGGTATCTCCCGGCTCCAGCATGGCAAACTCCACTGCCATATTGGCCTGAGCTCCGGAGTGAGGCTGTACATTCACATATTCACAACCGAAAATTTCTTTTGCACGGGCAATGGCCAAATCCTCTACTACATCTACACAATCGCAACCGCCGTAATAACGCTTTCCGGAATACCCTTCTGCATACTTATTGGTCAGGGGGCTTCCCATAGCCGCCATAACTGCCTTGCTTACCCAGTTTTCGGATGCAATCAACTCGATGTGGCTGTTCTGACGGTTCATCTCCGCCTCAATGGCTGCAGCCACTTCTTTGTCTACAGACTTTACTTCGTCCAGTGAATACATGTTTTTTTCCTCCTAAGCTTCCAATAATTGTCTTTTGCGCACATACATTTGTCTTTCATATGAATATTCATCATTATATGGGATAGGTACAAAAAAAGCAAGTACTTTTTCCGATACATTCAGAAAAGTTTAGGTAATTTCGCTCCTCCTCTTGCTATCTTTTGCAGATTTCGTTAAAATAAAAACAGCGACTGTATAAATTCAATAAAGGAGTTGCTCTATGAAGTTTCACTATATTTTGGTGGTGTACATACTGATTCTGAACCTGGCAGGTTTTTTCAGCATGGGAATCGATAAGCAAAGAGCCCGCAAGGGGCAGTGGCGGATTCCCGAGAAGACCCTGTTTCTGCTCTCCTTGCTGGGAGGAAGTTTAGGTTCTCTTCTGGGAATGTATACCTTTCGCCACAAAACAAAGCATTGGTATTTTCGCTATGGTTTTCCGCTGATTCTTCTGGCGCAGCTGGTCCTGATTGGATATTTTTATTTTCGCTAAACTTGCAAAAAACAGCAAATCTTAAAAAGGAGTGAGCTTATGAATATCAATTACATCCATCCTGCAGACCAATTGGTCATGTTTATGCAGCGAATCTATGACAAGGGCCTGACCACCACTTCCGGCGGCAACCTGTCCATCCTGGATGATCAGGGCGACATCTGGATCACGCCGGCAGGTATTGACAAGGGTACCCTGACCCGCCGGGATATCATTTGTGTAAAACCTGATGGAACTTGCATCGGTCCCCATCGTCCTTCTTCTGAGCTGCCTTTCCATGCTCAGGTGTATAAGATGCGTCCGGATCTGCGGGCTGTACTTCATGCACATCCCCCTGCACTGGTGGCCTTCTCCATTGTTCGTGAGGAGCCCAATCTGGACCTGCTGCCCTCCGTACGGAAGGTTTGCCCGGAAGTGCAGATCGCTACCTATGCCGTTCCCGGCAGTCAGGAGCTGGGCGAAAACATTGGTAAATGCTTTGCCTCCGGCTGCGATACCGTGCTCCTGGAAAATCACGGTGTCTGCATTGGTGCAAAAGATATGTTCGCTGCTTTCCAGCGGTTTGAAACCTTGAATTATTCTGCAAATCTGGAGATTCTGGCTAAGACTTTAGGCAAGCCCAAGAGCCTGGCCAACGAAGCCTATCGGATCACAGAGACCACTACCCATCTGAAGATGGATGATTTCATCCCCAATAGCCATTCTTCCGAAGAGCTGGCTGCTCGCCGGGACATGATCACTCTGATCCACCGTTCCTACCGCATGAGTCTGTTCACTGCTACTCACGGAACCTACTCTGTTCGTCTGACTGACGGCAGTTTCCTGATTACTCCCTTTGGTCAGGACCGGGCTTACCTGGAAGAAGACGACCTGGTGCGTGTAAAAGCCGGCATGAAGGAACTGGGCAAGACTCCTTCCCGTGCTGTAAAGCTCCACGAGCAGATCTATGCAAACAACCCGGAGATCAATGCTGTTCTGCTGGCTCAGCCGGTACACGCCATGGCATTTGCTGTGACAGATGTGGAATTTGATCCCCGCACCATTCCGGAGAGCTACATTCTGCTGCGGGATGTAAAACGTCTGCCCTATGGCGGCATTTACACCCATCCTGAATTGACCGCCAAGGAGTTCGGCCCTGGCTGTCCCGCTGTCATGGTGGACAATGATTGTGTTATCGTGACCGGAGAAAACCTGCTGCAGGCTTTTGACCGTCTGGAAGTAATGGAATCCACCGCCCATTCTATCATCGATACCAAGAATCTGGGTAAAATCGTCCATATTTCTGACGCAGAAGTAGACGATTTAAAGGTAGCTTTCAAATTGGTAGATTAATATCTCTCATAACGAATGAAAATGCCGGCCGGGGAGTTCTCCCCGGCCGGCGCTTTTTATCTTTCCTGTCTCTTGAATTTTCAAAAACTTAAGCCAACTTAGCCGTTTCTTTCTTTGCAGTTGTACGCTGATATAGCACCACTCCCGCAATGAGAACCAGACCAATCACATCTGTAATGGGCTCCGGGATCAACAGCGTCAGACCGCCCACAAGGCTGATGATCCGTACCACCGGGTTCATCTTGCGGTACAGGAAACCGTTTAAGCCGGCTGCCACTCCGAAGACACCCAGGACTGCTGTCACACAAATCTGAACCACTTCAAATACGTTGGTATCAATAAACAGCATAGCCGGGCTGAAGGCAAAGATGTAAGGCACGATAAAAGCCGCAATTGCCAGCTTGGTTGCATTAAACGCAGTCTTCATGGGCGACGCTTTTGCTATGGCACTGCCTGCATATGCAGCCAACGCTACCGGCGGTGTGATATCTGCTACGATACCAAAATAAAATACAAAGAAATGGGCAGCCATCACAGGAATACCAATCTCAGGACTTGTCAGAATCGGTGCACAGGTAGCCGCCATAATGCAGTAATTCGCCGTGGTAGGCACACCCATACCCAGAATGATACAGCAGATCATGGTCAGCATCAGCGCAATGATCGCATGGCCGCCGGAAATGGATACGATGACACTGATCAGCTTGGAAGCCAGACCTGTGGAGGTAATGCAGCCTGCCACAATACCAGCCATGGCACAAGCCACTGCTACGGTAATGGTTCCCTTGGCTCCTGCCTCCAGAGCATCTATAAATTTCTTCGGTGTGATCCGGTCTTCTTTATTAAACAGGCTCACCAAGATGGTAACTCCGATACATACTGCAGCAGAGAACTGCATGGTACGAAGATTGCTGGATACCAGCACTACCAGCACCACCAAGGGAGTCAGCAGGTAAATCTTCTTAAACAAATGACGCATCTTGGGCAGTTCTTCTCTTGGAATACCTCTAAGGCCCAGTTTCTTTGCCTCCAGATGTACTGCAATATAAATACCCAGGAAATACAGGGCTGCCGGAAGAATCGCGCGCAAAGCCACCTCTCTGTACTCTACGCCCATGTACTCTGCCATCAGGAAAGCTGCTGCACCCATGATAGGAGGCATGATCTGTCCGCCTGTGGAAGCTGCCGCTTCTACTGCTCCTGCAAACTCCGGCTTATAGCCCAGCTTTTTCATCAAAGGAATGGTAATGGAACCAGAACCAACGGTATTCGCTACAGATGAACCGGAAACCATACCCTCCAGAGCACTTGCCACTACGGCCGCCTTTGCAGGACCGCCTGAATAGGAGCCTGCGATACTATTCGCAAAATCAATAAAGAAGCTGGCGATACCCGTCCGTTCCAAAAATGCTCCAAATATAATAAATACCACTATGTACTTGGCACACACATCAATGGGTGTATTCATAACACCTGATGTGGAGAAAAACAGGTCATAGATCACCTTGCCAAATCGAACATTGGTAAAGGTGTAGACCAACAGGGCTCCCACCACACACAGGATCGGAATCCCCACACTTCGGCGGCAGAGCTCTGCAAGCGACAGAATGGATACGATCGCCATAGCGACCATAAGGGGATTCTGGGTGATCTTTGTGGCTGTCATCAAAATTTCTTTTGCATTAAGAGCATAATAGATAAAACCTGCTGAACCCAAAACCATCAGCACGATATCATACCATGGTATATGATTCACCTTGGTAGTTCCTTTTTTCGCCGGGAAGTTTAAATAACCGATAATCAGAATCATGGCCAGGAACACCGTCAGCCGCACTTCCCGAAGACCTTTTCCAAACAATGTAACAATGATACTGTATACTGAAAAGGCCGCCATCAGATAGCGGATAATCAGTTTTGGAATTCCTTCCCAGATACGGACATTGGATTCCCGGTCATATTTTTTCATGACTTCTTCCACATCAGCCATGGTGCCTACACCGGTATCATCCACCGGAGCCGTGTTCACAGCTGCTGCTGTCTTTTTCTTTCCAAAACTCATACACTGTCTCCTCTCAATTCGTAAAGAGGCTGCGGCAGAAACCTGTCGCAGCCACTTGATGTTCACGCAGAATATGAATTATTTAGTAGCTACATCCAGCCCTTTCTCTGCGAAATATTTCGCTGCGCCGGGATGATACGGTACGGCAGTTACAGATGCTGCAAACTCCAGATCCAGCTCGCCGCCCTTTGCATGAGCAGTGGTAATGGTCTCTACATTTTCAAATACGGTAGATACAAAGTTGTATACATCATCTTCGGATACATCGTCACGAGCGATCACAACTGCGCCTACTGCTACAGTAGTGGTATCCTCAGTCATACCTTCATAAGTACCTGCGGTGATCACATTTTTGGAGTAGTAGGGAGAAGCTTCGATCAGCTTCTCAATATGCTCGTCATCCAGGCTTACCAGATATACATCCTTGGAAGTAGCCAGAGTGGTCACTGCAGTGGTAGGAGCACCTGCTACTACAAAAGCTGCAGCAATTTTGCCATCCTGTAAGCTCTCAGCACTGTTGCCGAAGTCTTCGTAGGTGGGGTTGATATCCTCTTCGCTCATACCGTATGCGCCCAGAATATCGATTGCGTTGAAGTATACACCTGAACCGGGTGCACCGATGGATACATTCTTGCCTGCCAGGTCAGCTACAGTCTTGATCTCGGGATCACAGGTAACGATCTGAACCTGCTCCATGTACAGAGCTGCTACCGTAGAGAAGCCCTCTACTGCTGCTCCTTCAAACAAGTTGGTTCCTTCGTAAGCATAAGCCATAACGTCAGACTGTACAAAGCCCAGCTGTGCATCGTCTATTTCCATAGCCTCAATATTTGCCTTGGAACCGCCGGAAGTGATAGCAGTCACCTTGGTATCGGTAGAACCGCTCACCTGTCCTGCCAACACGCTGCCAAAACCATAATAAGTACCCTGATCTCCACCTGTGGTGAATTTCAATTCACCGCCGGCAGTACCTGCGGAAGAAGCATCCTCCTTGTCTCCACAACCTGCCAAACCTGCAGTCATCAGCACTGCAACCATAAGCAAAGCTAAAATCTTCTTCATGTTTTAAACCTCTTTTCTTTAGATTCTATTCTATGAAAATAACCTGCATTACCTGCACAATTACCACATAATGCGTTATTTTACCATATTTCCAGGCTTTTTTCAATCTTCATTTTCCTTGAGGTCAACGCAGATCTCCAGCTCTTCCAGCTGTTTGTCATCTACCTTGTCCGGTGCATTGGTCATCAGATCAGATGCATCCTTTACCTTCGGGAATGCGATCACTTCACGGATGCTGTCTGCGCCGGTCATGAGCATGATCAGACGGTCAAATCCGTAAGCCAGTCCTGCGTGAGGC
>JAFTZF010000001.1 GCA_017464645.1 Lachnospiraceae bacterium
CCGAAGTAGTGGCCCGCTATTCCTACGATGCCTGGGGCAAGGTAACAGGCGTGAGGGATAAGAATGGAAATGCCATCACCGGTGCGTCTCATGTGGCCAACATCAACCCGTTCCGTTATCGGGGATACTATTTTGATGGGGAGACGGGACTGTATTACCTGCAGAGCCGGTATTATGATCCTCAGCTTGGTCGCTGGTTAAATGTAGATGATTCTCTTTTGGTAGGTGTAAGTGGATCAATATTAAAATATAGCTTTATTGTGTATTGCGAAAACAATCCAATAAGTCGTATAGATACGTCTGGATGTTATTGGAGGGATGCGCTATCAACCCATGTAAAATCTTATTTGAAGTGGACTAGGTTTGTAATTGGTTTTGGTTTAAAGATATTAACGGAAGGTACTCCTCAGAAAGTTATTAAATATGAGGTACCATTATATAACCAAAAATCTTATAGTTTATGCTGGGCATTTTGCCAAGTAATGGTCGAGTCTTACCAGAAAGGAGAAGTGTTAAGCAACAAGGAAGCAACTGAAAGAGCGATAGAAATAGCGCAGCAAAGAGCCGGTAGCAATGTTAAAGAGGACTGGAATACAGGAGGTAAGCCATTAAATCTAGGAGAAAGAATATATTCTGTCAACTATCGTGATATTAATGCATTATATAATATGCTTTATGATTATGGACCACTGTATGCGAGCTATCACAATGACGATAAGAGCCCTGGACATGGAGTTGTAATAACTGGAGTTAACGTGACCAGAGATATAGTATATACTAATAATCCTTGGGGAGTAAGAGGAAAACAGTCTTTTGAGAAGTTTAAAAAAGGCTTTGCAAGAAAATGGTATATGAGTTCATCGGATTTGACGTTAACTGACATATATAAGTTCAAGTTTGAAGAATAAGAGTATAATTATTGGGAGGATATATGAGAGAAAGATTATTATGTGGATTTTTTTGCGTGGCAGTAGTCATAATTGTAATAGCAGGATTTTTTTACATAGGAAACATGGTGATTGATATACGCGATGCGCGAATTCGAGAAGAAGTTTCTGATGAAAGAAAAGCATTGGAAGAGTCCGAATTCAAGGAAGCAACATTGGAGATAAATGGGAATCTGGTAGATTGCTCTAATGTTACTGTAAATGCAATATGGGCCCATGTACCTTTCTGTGAAGTAATTAAAGGCTTAGGTGGAGTTGTTGAGTGGAAAGATGACGAAACAGCTAAAATTGTACTCTTGGACAAAGAATATGTCTTGAGTATGTCAGATGAAGTAACACTGAAGAGGGAGGGTTGGGGCGATGATAACCACATGCATTCAGGCGTAGGTTATGGTAGTGAGATGTTTTGTAAAAAAATAGAACGTGATGTGATTGTAGATGGTTTGACTTTGGAAATGACGCTGCATAACATGGGGGTACAAGTTGTTGTTTACAAATCTTACGAAGAACAGGTTGTGTCAATTTATATTGATGAAGAATAATTTACTTAAATCTAAATAGACGGTAGTGAGATTAGTGAAATGAAAAGATCAAATACTTACCTCAACAAAAACCACAGAAGTAATTGAATATTAAAGGAGGAACTGTTGCAGAATAGCTGAGTAATTAGCTGTTTTGTACAGTTCCCTTTTTGTGCCCTAAAACAGAAAAATAGGCTCCGAAGAACCTGTTTTTCATGGTACAATAAGACAAGCATATTCATACAAATTCTTACTTTGCGGCAGTTGATTTTAGACTTCGACTAGCGGCAGCAATAAGAAGCTCTGAGGAAGGAAAGCGAGAGGCTATTATTGCCGAGATAGTGTATATCGGTATTATATTATCGGCTGTTAATATGTTGTTTTAATTACAAATCAAAAAGAAAGGGAGGGTGTCCCAAAATGCCCCCTCTCAGTTGGAGTGTTTATGAGTTTTTGCATTGGTAAAGTAATAAGCTTAGCGTTAGATGCGTTTTTTTCACATTCAATTATTGAAAAAATTACAGATAAGTTTTTAAGTGTGGTAAAAGTTCAAACGTATAAGGCATGGGATTATTTAACAGCATTCTTTAAATGCTGTGTCTAATCTAATAAAAGGAGTAAAAATATGCAAATTTTAGTAATTATCGGTGGAATAATATTGTGGATATTACTTTTTATCATCGTTTATTTTGGCGGGATACATATCATAGAATCAGAACGCAGATGGTCATTTAGAAGATGGAAAAAGGAAAACAGGAATTACTCTGAGGAATTAAAAAATTTTAAGTTTCGGGTAATTTTATTCTTTATTACAATTCCAGTGCTGTTGATTATTAAGTTGCTACAAGAATTAGGATAAAAATTTTTATTGTAAATTTTTGTTTTTTTAAAACTGTTTTAAAGGGGTGGCATCATATTTGATATATGGCACACCTCTTTGATATTAAGCGGACTGGCGAGGACTTATATGAGTGGAATTTAATCATCCACTCTAAACTGGGATATGCCTCAATTATTGGAAGAAACTTTAGAATGGTTTGAAAAGAAGCAAAGGCATTTGAGGTAAGTTTTACAAATTTTATCTATTGTTATCCTGACATCTGTTTAACGGAGTTCTTTTTATCTACATATGTATTCCGTTTTTCTTAAAATAGACTGGTATATATTTCTATGAATGGATAAATGTGATGATATTTAACAAACTATCCTCGAAGTAAAAAGAAAACCATCTGATATGACCACCTTTCATGGCGGCCACGTTCAGATGGTTTTTTATCGCACATTATGCTCCGGGATATCCTTCCTCCCCATCCCCCACCAGCAGCTTCTCATACAACAGCCCCGCCAGAAACCACACAGGGAGGTAATCCAGCCGGATGACGCCTTTGTAATTCAGGCGGGCTTTGCTGTAGTCCCAGGGACACATATCGTATTTTTTTAGAAGGCTGCCGGAGAAAAATTCCACCAGGAAGATAGCGGCAGCGTAGACGAGGCCCCGCAGCCAGATGCTCTTTTCCCGGAGGCGGCGGGCCAGGGGCTCTAAGAGAGCGGCAGAGCCGTAGATGGGGAACATCCAGAAGGAGGAGTGGCCCTCCAGCTTCATTTGGCGGCGGCGCAGGGAGGTAAGGCCTGTCCAGAAAATTTCCAGACACCAGCCCATGAGGCCGCAGAGGATAAAGGCGTGTTTTTTCATGGTATAGCTCCTTCCTGTTTCATAAAGGCAGTATGCGCCGGAGGAAAGAAAATTATGTAAAAATGGAAGCCGCAGGGAAAGGTTGTCTAAAATGTAGTTTTTAATACTACATTTCGTAATGTGCCAATATTTTATATTGCTCTTTTAGGATAATTGTGATAGGATAAGCAAAGGAGGATTTAAACTTATGACTTACGAAGAAGCGAGAGCATTTATTGCCAAGACAGCTACGTATGGCTATCGTTTGGGCCTGGACTGCATTCGCGAGATGCTGCGACGGCTTGGCAATCCTCAGGATGATTTGAAATTTATACATATTGCAGGGACCAATGGAAAGGGCTCTGTGCTGGCTTATACTTCTACGGTATTAAAAGAAGCCGGATACAAGGTGGGCCGTTATATTTCGCCTACCATCTACAGCTATCGGGAGCGGATTCAGGTAAATGAGGAATACATTTCCAAAGAGGATCTGGCCCGGCTGACCCGGAGAATCTATGAGGCAGGGCAGGCCATGGTGGCGGACGGCTTTTTGCATCCCACCTGCTTTGAGGTGGAGACGGTTCTGGCGTTTTTATATTTTCAGGAGCAGAAGTGTGACCTGGTGGTGCTGGAGACCGGTATGGGCGGACTTACAGATGCTACCAATGTGGTAAGTACCACACTGGTCAGCGTGCTGGTATCCATCAGCATGGACCACATGGGGTATCTTGGAGATACATTGGCGGAGATCGCAGCCATGAAGGCGGGTATTATCAAGCCTCGCACAGCGGTGGTCAGTGCTCATCAGCAGAAAGAGGCGGCGCGGGTGATCGCCTGCACTTGTCAGGAGAAAGAGAGCACCTGTTATGAGCTGAACCCGGCGGATATTCGGGATGTGGCCTATGGCTATGAGAAGCAGACCTTTTCCTATAAGCAGCATGAGAATCTGGAGATTTCTCTGGCGGGGGCTTATCAGATAGAAAATGCGGCTCTGGCTGTGGAAGTGCTGGATACAGTAAGTGGGCTTGGATATCCGGTGCCGGAGGAGGCGCTGCGGGAGGGCCTGAAAAAAACCACCTGGAATGGACGCTTTACCATTGTGGACCGGGAGCCATTGTTTATTGTGGACGGAGCCCACAACCGGGACGCAGCGGACCGGCTGAAGGAAGCCCTGCAGCTGTATTTTAAAGACCGGCGGCTTATTTTTATCATGGGCGTGCTGGCAGATAAAGATTACGAGTATATTGCCAAAGAGCTGGCCCCTTTGGCATCACAGATAGTTACGATCATGACACCGGATAATCCAAGGGCTCTGCCCGCAGAGGCTTTGGCAGAGACGGTGTCGGCTTACAATCCCAATGTACAGGCGGCAGCGGGCTTACGGGAGGCAGTACAGCTTGCAAGGGCGGCAGCAGGACCTAAGGATGTGATCGTGGCATTTGGTTCACTGTCTTATTTGGGAGAACTCAGCAGATATGTGAAGGCGGAAGAGGAGAGCGTATGAAAGATTTACTGGAGCTTCGAAAAGAGATTGACCGCATTGACCGACAGATGGTAGAGTTGTTCGAGGAGCGGATGGATGTTTGCCAGCAGGTGGCAGAGTACAAGATTCAGGCGGCTACCAAGGTGCTGGACCGAAAGAGAGAGCAGGAAAAGCTGGAGGCAGTAAAGGCTCTGGCCCACAATGAATTTAATGCCCACGGTGTGCAGGAGCTGTTTCAGCAGATCATGGCCATGAGCCGCAAGCTGCAGTATCAGCTGCTGGAAGCCCACGGAGCCAAGGGACGATTCCCCTTTGTGATGGTGGATGAGATCGACCGGAAGGATGTGCGGGTGGTTTACCAGGGCGTGGAGGGGGCCTACAGCCATCAGGCCATGCAGGAGTATTTCGGAGAGGACGTCAGCTGTTTCCATGTGGACAGCTGGAGAGAAGCCATGGTGGCCATCGAAGAAGGCATGGCTGATTACGCAGTGCTCCCTATTGAAAATTCCACTGCCGGCATCGTCAGCGATATTTACGATCTGCTGGTAGAATTTGATAATTATATTGTGGCTGAGAAGATCATTACTATCAACCACGCGCTCATGGGACTGCCGGAGGCGGAGCTGTCCCACATTCAGACGGTGTACTCTCATCCTCAGGGGCTCATACAGTGTAATCGGTTCTTGAGAGAACATCCCGGCTGGAAGCAGATCAGCGAGGCCAATACAGCCCTGGCGGCTCAGAAGGTATTGAAGGACCAGGATAAGAGCCAGGCGGCCATTGCCAGTGTGACGGCAGCCAAGGTCCATGGGCTGAAGGTTTTGCAGGAGCATGTCAATGACAGTGATACCAATTCCACCCGGTTTATCGTAGTCACCAATCAGAAGATGTATTCCAGGGACGCAAATAAAGTGAGCATCTGCTTTGAGCTGCCTCACGAAAGCGGAAGTCTGTACAATGTACTGTCCCACTTCATCTACAATGGGCTGAACATGAGCAGGATCGAGTCCCGGCCCATCACCGGCCGCAACTGGGAATATCACTTCTTTGTGGATTTTGAAGGGAATTTAAATGATAGTGCTGTGAAAAATGCTCTGCGCGGTATCAAGGAAGAAGCACTGAATTTGAAGATATTAGGCAATTATTAAGGAGGAGACGCAATGAGTAAGTTTATTATCACTACAGACACAACAGCAGATTTACCTGAGGAATATTTAAAGGAGCATGGTCTGGGCCTTATGTCTCTGGGTTATATTATCGAGGGGGAAAGCTATGACTGGGAGAACCCGCTTCCGGTGGAAGAGTTTTATGCAAAGATGCGAAATGGTTCCATGCCTACCACTTCCCAGGTAAACCCGGACGGAGCAAAAGAAGTGTTCCTGAAATATCTGGATCAGGGTCTGGATATTCTTCACATTGCATTTTCCTCCGGACTTTCCGGCACTTACAGTAGTACGGTAATTGCGGCAGAGGAGCTGAAAGAAGAGCGCCCCGAGCGCAAGATCATCGTAGTGGATTCCCTGTGCGCTTCTCTGGGAGAGGGCCTGCTGGTACATAAGGCAGTACAGCTGAAAGAGGCAGGTAAGAGCCTGGAAGAAGTAGCTAAGTGGGTAGAGGATCACAAGATGGAGATCTGCCACAACTTTACCGTAAATGATCTGTTCCATCTGCATCGGGGCGGCCGTGTTTCCAAGGCTACTGCGATTCTGGGAACCATGATCAATATTAAGCCGGTGCTTCATGTGGATGACGAGGGACATCTGGTGGCTCTCAGCAAGGTCAGAGGCCGCAAGAAATCCCTAAATGCTCTGGTGGACCGCATGGCAGAACAGACCAAGGGCTTTGAAAATGATGTGGTATATATTTCCCACGGGGATTGTCTGGAAGATGCCCAGTATGTGGCAGATCAGATACGGGAGCGCTTTGGCATTGCCAATATTCTGATCAATTACGTAGGTCCCACCATCGGAGCTCACTCCGGCCCGGGCACAGTAGCTCTGTTTTTCATGGGTCAGCCCAGATAAGAAAGCTGGCTGTGAATGATGTTGCACACTGCCGCATAAGCTGATAAAAAGGCTTGAGGCAGGCAGCTATGACAGGGCAGAAGCAGAAGAGCAAAGAACAGATTTTAAAGGGAAGCGGAGCCATATTGGCATTTTTTATCGGCTCCGGCTTTGCCAGCGGACAGGAGGTCCTGCAATTTTTTGGAGCATATGGAACAGGGAGAGGCATGCTTGGCATGGGCCTTTCCCTGTTTTTGTTATTTTTGTGTATCCGCCGGGTGCTAAAGGATGGCGTCCGGCTGGCCTATGAGGACACGTCTCAGATTTTCTCCTATTACTGTGGACCGTATCTGGGCCTCTTCTTCAAATGGATGACGCCGGTCTTCCTGTTCCTATCCTATAGTGTCATGTTATCCGGCAGCGGCGCTCTTCTGCAGGAATATTTCGGCTGTCAGCCCCAGACCGGCCGCCTGGTCATGCTGGTGCTGTCTCTGGGAACCGTGCTGTTGGGCTTAAGTCGTCTGACAGATATCATGGGTTTTCTGGGGCCTCTGATTGTGGCCCTGGTCTTTGCCCTGGGCGGCATCTGCACCTGGCAAAGTTCAGGTAATGTGTGGCGCACAGCCGAAGACGTGCAGGCAGCAGGGATTCTGGGAACTGCCGGCAGCTGGTGGCTGTCAGCCGTGCTTTATACCGGCTTTTCCGCCATGATATCCCTACCGTTTTTAAGCGGACTCGGGCAGCAGCTGAAAGAGGACCGGGTGCGGAGCCTTTGCGCAGGCTTTAGCAGCGGCGCCTTTTTGGCAGGAGCAGCCCTTCTGTGCTTGGGGATGCTGGCCAACCTGGAACAAATCGCAGATAAGGGCGTACCGGCCGTTTTTGTGGCGGAACAGATCCTGCCCGGGGCAGGGCTTTTATTCGCAGCGGTCATGTTTGCCGGCATCTACACCACGGCCGTTCCCATGCTTTGGACGGTGTGCAACAAAATAGCCCCAAAGGAGCACAGCCTTCGATTTCGGGCGGTGGCCTTTGGAGCCTCTTTGGCAGCCTATTTGTGGGGCGGTGCAGATTTCTCCTTCCTGGTGGGAACCGTTTACCCGTATATCGGATATTTTGGGATCGCAGTCATGATGTGTATGGTGGCGAAAGGATTCAAGATGAAGCACGGAAAAGAAACAAAAAACGCCTCTGCTGAAAAGTAAATGGTCAGGACTTTCTAACATCCAGTCGTCGCAGAAGATGAGGACGACGGATGCAGAAATCCTGACGAACTACTTTTATGCAGACGCATTTTGCAGGGCAATGGATAGCAGCGCCTCCTGATACCGCCGGTTCACTTCTTCCCAATGGACCAGAGAGTACCAGTTGTGGATATAGTTGATCTTCCGGTTCTGGTGCTTCAGATAGTAGGCATGCTCCCACAGATCCAGATTCAGCAGGGGATAGAGCTCCTTGGAAAGGGGAGTATCCTGATTGGGCAGGGGCACGATGGCCAGCTTTCCACGATGGTCCGATACCAGCCACAGATAGCCGGAACCAAACAGGGTCATAGCCATATCAAAGAAAGCGCCCTTAAAAGCCTCCAGATCTCTAAAATCCAATAACAGGGCTTCCTTTAATTTTCCCATGGGTTCCATGGGAGTAGGAGTCAGACTCTCGAAATAAAGTTCGTGGTTGTACACCCCGCCTCCGTTCTTTCGTACCGCGTCCCGCAGCTCTGCCGGCAGCTCCTGCAGGTGCAAAAGCAGACGTTCCAAGCTCCAGGAGTGATATTCGGGATAAGGCTCCAGCGCCTGGTTCAGATTATTTATGTAGGCCCGTAAATGCTTGTCATGGTGAAAATACATGGTTTCCATGTCAATCTTTGGCTCCAGCGCATCATAGAGATAGGGAAGCGGCTGCAATTCAAAGGGATAATGTTGTATCAATGGATTCACCTCCTATAGATTAATATATGTCCCACCGGGCGAATTATGCCAAGATTTGATAATTGTTCGAAAAATTTGAAAAATTTTAAAATTAGGGCTTTACTTTTTGCAAGGACCTGTGGTATACTAACTTTTGCACCGGAGTATGGCGTAGCTTGGTAGCGCGCTCGGCTGGGGGCCGAGAGGTCGCAGGTTCAAATCCTGTTACTCCGACTGATATAGAAATCCTGTTGATGTTTGTCAACAGGATTTTTTGACTTTATTAGGAAGTTTCTGTAGGGAAAGCGAATATGCTGTATGTTGTTTCGCTAAGCCTCAAGTAATTCACATAAAACGTGTGCTGGTTCAGATGTCTGGGGGAGCTTGCTTTCTGACTTTTAACATAGTACAATAAAATTGATTTATAGAAAAAGAAACATCAGGAGGAATATAATTCCTATCACTGGAGAAAGTCTCTATGGAGGTGGCAACGATGAGTTGGTTTTCTTTTTTTGTAGAGTTTGTTATTGAGGAATTTTTCGACGGATGGTTCTGTCTGATGAAATGGATTGTTCCGGAACAAGTGTTAAGTAGAAAGTGCCAAAAAGTATGTAAGGTGTTAGTAGGCCTTTTTAGTTCTTTACTATTGCTTTCTATGGTTTTGGGAGTATGCGCAATGCTTTCAGATGATGCATATACAAAAGCAACAGGCCAATACATGCTTTTTGCTCCTATGGCTATCAGTGCGATACAAATACTTTTGGGGCTTGTGGTTCATAGACTTACTGGCCGAAAACAGTTTAAAACCATAGATTCCAAGAATGCAGATATGATCGTTACCGTAACAAATGGCCGATGCACAAAAATTTCTTTTGAAAAAGATTATAAGGGCAAGGCTGTTATAAAAGAGAACTGCAGGGCCACCGTTTGTTTTCGGACTTTTGACGGAAAAGACATCGCCCATGAGCAATCGAGCCGTTGTTACGCCAAGTTTACTTTGCCCGGAAGTTTCCCCCATACGCTTTGGAAGGGACGGAAAATAGAGTTGTATGAAGATAAATTTAGGGTTGGTACAATGGTCATTGAAGAAATCCTGAACTCAGCCCTTGATCGAAATGCTGAATTTAAAGACAGAGAAGATATTTTGATGGATCCTATAATATTGAACATTGCGTTGAAGAGATCTTTGGAGTGGGGCAGAAAGTTTGGCATGCCACTGGACAACAAGATCATGAGATCTATAAAAAATCTCTCCGGTAATGATATAGAGAAATTAGCAAACTATATTACGCAGGTTCAAGAGGATATTATATGGAAAATCTACTATCCCCAATGGGATGCCCAAAATGAGAAGGTAACGATTGATGGAGAAAGAGTAACGGCAGAAAAATATCCATGGATCGATAAATCAAATTTGGCTACCTTAAGTGCCCAAGGGACATATTATGCTTGGCACGGATAAAAAGTAAAAAGGATTTCGACTTCATCAGAAGCCGGAATCTTTTTTGTGGGAAAATCGCAGATTCTACCAAAAAGAGATATGGATTTGGTTGATAGAGAGAACAAATATGATATAATTTAAGTAATCCCTTATAGGAGGTGACACAGGATGAATGACTATACTTTCGGAAATTTCCTCTATTCCTTACGAATAGAAAAAGGCTTATCCCAGGTACAACTGGGTGAAATGCTTGGTGTTACCAACAAAGCAGTCTCCAAGTGGGAAACGGGAACGACAAAACCAAGCACTGATTTGTTGCCCAAGATTGCAGATATCTTTGGGGTCACGGTGGAAGAGTTGTTCGCGGCCAGAAGGCTGGAGAGAGACACAGAACTTGCAAATATCAAGATGTATCTGATTTCTCAAAAGCGAAGATATGCGGTTCTTACATCGGCGTTCTTGGCTGTTTCCTGCATGCTTCCGTTTTTGTTAATAGAATTTGTGGGTATTGTTGAGACATGGCAATTTTCGGATGAAGTGGCGGGGCCTTTAGCTGTATTGTTTTTTATGGTTGCGTTTATTGCTTCACTGGTTAGTTGTATTGTGTACCGACATAGTTTTCATACTACCCTGGTTGTGGAAGGAGAGTTGTGCAGTGATACTCTTGCCCGGAGAATTAAGCGGGGGAAGCTGACCTTAGGAATGGTCTGTGGGAGCTGGCTGCTTTTGTTTTTGATTACTGCGGTGATCGGTTTTGCAGTACCCGATAAAACCCAGGTACTCTGGATTCTGTGTGCAGTCCTTATATGGGGGTTCATACTGATCTTGGGCAGCACAATTTTTCTGGAGCGTGTAAAACGTCTGCTAAATATCAAATCTGAAAAAAATACTGCACCGCAGCCAAAAAGAATTCGATTTTCAGAATTGCCCCGGCGGGAAAAGATCTGGTGCATTGGGATGTTTGTGCTTGCTCTGATTTTCTTTGGATTACGCCTTATAAATAGCTCCAATCTGCTTTGGAGGATTATCACAGATGTGGCTGCATGGATTTTCTATTTTACAGGTTGGGGTCTTTTGAAACGAGGGAAAAATTTCCTTAAACCAGACGGAAAGGAATAGGCATAAAAAGAGGGGCTTTTTATAAAATCTACTATGAGAGAACCAACAGAATTTTTTCAGACCACATCCTTTGGGATGGAAAAGACGTGGAAATAGCGTGGAGAAAAGGACAGCAGAAGACCTCGAAAGTTGGACGAAAGATTTTTCTGGTGTTCCAATATCTGCTGCTTTTAGGCTGCTGGATTCCAATGCTGTTTAATGAAAACGGGTGGAAGTGGACTGTTTTCGGAATCTTGGACTCTTTCTTGATTTCTTTGATCACAGATTTTTCAATGATCAGGATTGAGATTTTCTACCATCTGTATAAACGGGACAATCTTTATTGCAATCTTCTGTATAAGGCTTTTCTGGGGGATTTGAATGAGTTCTTGGCTGCACTTGCGAAAAAGACAAAAAAGCATATAACCGGGTATGTTCGTAAAGACGGGAGGATGCTTTGGGCAAGATACATTGTCGTTTGCAGGCAGAGAAGCAATCAGGTGTTTTTAACGATTCGCCCAAATGGTGTAGTGGTTGAAGTTAATAAGATTACATACAGAATCCATGATCCGGCTCTTTCCATTGATATGTTGGAAGATAAAATTTCCGATATTCTCTCTAAGGAACTTACTGTGTCTAATAGTAAATAGCACAAGCCACCAAATTTATTATGAATACTTACACCAACAAAAACCCTTGGAATTCCAATAGATGTTGAAAATCCAAGGGTTTATTTCTTATATCTGGGCCAGATATTCCTCCGCATAGTGGGCGGCCACGGCGCCGTCTGCCACAGCAGTTACTATCTGCCGCAGGGCCTTGGTTCTCACATCGCCCACGGCGAAGACGCCGGGGAGGCTGGTGCGGGTGGATTCGTCCGCCACGATATAGCCGTAAGTATCCAGCTCCAGCTGATCCTTTACCAGTCCGGTTGCAGGCTTTCTGCCAACGCTGATAAAGACCCCGTCACAATCCAGGGTCGTTTCCAGGCCCATGTTTACATCCTGCAGTTTCAGGCCGGTGAGCTTTTTGTCAAAAAGAAATTCAGAGACTGTGCTGTTCCAGCGAAATTCTATGTTCTCGGCCTTTAGCAGTGGTTCGTGGTAGATTTTCGTGGCCCGCAGGGTGTCGCGGCGGTGAATGAGAATAACTTTCCCGCAAATGCGGGAGAGCTGCAGGGCGTCTGAGGCAGCAGTATTGCCACCTCCCACCACAGCCACGGTTTTGCCTTTGAAAAACATGCCGTCGCAGGCTGCGCAGTAATTTACACCGCGGCCGATGAGCTCCTTTTCGCCGGGAATGCCAAGTTCCCTTGGGCTGGCGCCTGTGGAGAAAACAACTGTACGTCCATAGAAGCTTCCTTCGCTGGTTTGGATTTCTTTAACAGAACCGTCAAGCTTAACGGCATGTACTTCGGCCAGCTCTGTTTGGGCGCCGAAGCGTTCTGCGCCCAGCTGCATTTTTTCCCCCAGCAAAAAGCCGTCAATGCCTTCCTCAAAGCCGGGGTAATTGTCGATTTGGGAGGTCAGGGCCATCTGACCGCCAGCAGATAATTTTTCCAAAACAACGGTATCCAGACCGGCTCTGGCGGCATATAAGGCCGCCGTGTATCCGCCCGGGCCACCGCCGATTACGACCATATCATAGATGCGGTTCATGGCAGCCTCCTTATCTGTTCAGAGTCTCTTCCAGAAAGGCCTCGATTCTGGCCTTGGAATCCGGTGCCACAATGGAGCCAAGGGCTTGTCCCTTCTGATACAGAACCAGAGTAGGGATAACTTCGATCTGCTCCTCTTGAGCCAGTTGGCTCTCCTCATCGATATTTATCTGACCCACCACTACGGAATCTGCGTATTGCTCGGAAATCTTGTCCAATGCGGGAGAGATGCGGCGGCAATACACGCACCAGGGCGCCCAGTATTCTATCAGAACGGGTTTGTCCTCTGTTGTTATATTTTTAAGAAATAATTCAGTGTTCATATTTATAGCAGCCATTTTTTGTGCTCCTTTCTTTTGTTTTTCTATAGTATATCGGATTTTTTCACATGTTTCCGTGATGTTATCACAAAAAAAGAGACTGAAGGAAAATGTGTTTTCCTCAGTCTCTTTGAGTCGCTATTTAGTTTTCAGAAAATTCATCCTTACCTACGCTGCAAAGGGGGCATTCAAAATCATCCGGCAGATCCTCAAATTTGGTACCGGGCTCAATGCCGTACTCGGGAGCACCCAGCTCCTCATCATATTCCCAACCACAAACATCGCAAATGTATTTTTTCATAGTAAAATCTCCTTCCTGAAAGAAATGCTTGTTCTTTTATTTGATTGAATTTTAGCAGAACATATTTGGAAAGTCTGTGACTTTCTCACAAAAAGGTCATGTAAAATCCTTCCACTTTATTATAACTTATTTTCAACAGGAGTCAATCGTTTCGTTGACAGTTTTTGCAAACTACTATATACTAAAATGAAATGGGGAGGTGTACCATGAGCTTTTCAGAGTACTTTCCGATATGGGATAAACTGACGCCCGGACAGCAGGAGCGGCTGGCATCTTTGTCTGAATTTCGCAAAGTAAAAAAAGGAACCATTCTTCATAATGGAAGCCGGGATTGCCTGGGACTTTTGCTGATTCGAAGCGGTCAGCTGCGGGCTTACATTCTGTCAGATGAAGGCCGGGAGATTACTATCCATCGGATGTTTGAAATGGATATCTGCCTGTACTCTGCGTCCTGTGTGATGCCGAATATGCAGTTTGATGTTGTGATTGAGGCGGAAAAGGACAGTGAGATTTGGGTTATCCCTGCGTGCCTGTACAAGAATCTCATGGACGAGTCTCTGGCGGTTTCCAATTACTCCAATTATCTCATGAGCAGTCATTTTACAGAGCTCATGTGGCTGGTGGAGCAGGTTATGTGGAAGAGCTTTGATAAACGGCTGGCCGGGTTTCTGGTGGAGGAGTGCCGGCTGGAGGAAACGACTTCCCTGAAAATCACCCATGAGAAAATTGCCAATCACATGGGAACAGCCCGGGAAGTTGTGACCCGCATGCTGCGATATTTCCAGAATGAGGAGATGGTCAGACTGACCAGAGGAACGGTAGAAGTGGTGGATATGAAGCGGCTGGACCGGTTGGCAGAGGAATAAAGAAGGTCTTGCTTCCATAACTTTATATTAAGAAGTTTATGGATTTCGGGTTTTTGTGACAAAGTCACGGTTCTTTTGTAAAAATGTGGTATATTAATGGCATGATAAAAAATTAACAAGCCAGTAAAGGAGAAGTGTTATGACAATTACAAACGATATCAAATACATTGGTGTGAATGACCATCAGGTGGATCTGTTTGAAGGACAGTACGTAGTTCCCAACGGCATGGCTTACAATTCTTATGCGATCATGGATGAGAAGATTGCCATCATGGATACAGTTGATAAAAATTTCACTCATGAGTGGATGGACAACATTCAGAAGACACTGGAAGGCCGCAAGCCGGACTATCTGGTAGTGCAGCACATGGAGCCGGACCATTCCGCAAATATTGCCAACTTCCTGAATGTTTACCCGGAAGCGGTAGTTGTTTCTTCTGCCAAAGCATTCGCTATGATGAAGAATTTCTTCAGCACAGATTACGCAGACCGCAGGATCGTGGTAGGTGAGGGCGACACCCTGAGCCTGGGCAAGCATACCCTTGCTTTCGTGACTGCACCCATGGTGCATTGGCCGGAGGTCATTGTGACTTATGATACCTATGATAAAGTGCTGTTCTCTGCTGACGGCTTCGGAAAGTTCGGAGCTCTGGATGTGGAAGAGGATTGGGCATGCGAAGCTCGCCGTTACTACATCGGTATTGTTGGAAAATACGGTGCGCAGGTGCAGGCGCTTCTGAAGAAGGCTGCAGGTCTGGACATCCAGATCATCTGCCCGCTCCACGGACCGGTTCTGACTGAGAATCTGGGCTACTACATCAACCTGTATGATATCTGGTCCTCCTACAGTGTGGAGAGTGAAGGCGTTGTGATTGCCTATACTTCTGTTTACGGAAATACCAAGGCTGCAGTAGACCTGCTGGCAGAGAAGCTGAGAGCAAAGGGCTGCCCCAAAGTGGAAGTGCATGACCTGGCTCGCTGCGATATGGCAGAAGCAGTAGAAGATGCATTCCGTTATAGCAAGCTGGTTCTGGCAACCACCACCTACAACGCAGATATCTTCCCCTTCATGAAAGAGTTCATCAACCATCTGACAGAGCGCAATTTCCGCAACCGCACCATCGGATTGATCGAGAACGGTTCCTGGTCACCTCTGGCAGCCAAGGTTATGAAAAATATGCTCTCTGAGAGCAAGAACCTGACCTTTACCGATACCACAGTGAAGATTCTCTCTGCCCTGAACGAAGAGAGCAAGGCTCAGATTGAGGCGATGGCAGAGGAGCTGTGCAAGGACTACCTGGCGCAGCAGGGCGATACCGCAAACAAAAATGACCTGTCTGCCCTGTTCAACATCGGCTATGGCCTGTATGTGGTAACCTCCAATGACGGTCAGAAGGACAATGGACTGATCGTAAATACGGTAACTCAGGTAACCAACACCCCTAACCGTGTTGCAGTTATCATCAACAAGCAGAACTATTCTCACCATGTGATCAAGCAGACCGGTGTCATGAATGTAAACTGCCTGGACACCTCCGCGCCTTTCGCTTTGTTTGAGAGATTCGGTTTCCAGAGCGGCCGCACGGTAGATAAGTTTGAAGGCATGGAGCTGTTAAGATCTGACAACGGCCTGGCATTCCTGCCTCGCCACATCAATTCCTTCATGTCCCTGAAGGTTGAGAGCTATGTAGATATGGATACTCACGGAATGTTCATCTGCTCTATCACAGAAGCAAGAGTGATTTCCAATACAGAGACCATGAGCTACACCTACTACCAGAACAATGTAAAACCCAAGCCCGAGACCGAAGGCAAGAAGGGGTATGTATGCAAGGTTTGCGGATGGGTGTACGAAGGTGAGAATCTGCCGGATGACATCGTGTGCCCCCTGTGCAAGCATGGAGCAGCGGATTTTGAACCGATTGCATAAGAAAAACTGTGAATAAGTGAAGTGTAAATCCCGGCCGGGACGCGAGAGCGCCCCGGCCAGTTTTTTCGTTGTCTTTTCAGGTGTAAAGTGGTATGATAGAAGTGTATATTAATGTGGTCTGGGAGGTGCAACATGGCACTTGAGAATAAATTGGGTATTGAAAATTCTGCCGAACTTGCCCGGAAAGTTTTCTGCTTTTCAGGGAACGCAGTCCCGTCAGAGATATTGAAATCAAATATATCTTGAAGGAGGCTTTGACGGATGAAATCAACAGCCGCGAGATGTATATGAGGGGGATTGACCACAGTTATTATTACGAAGGATATACTACCTTTAAGACAGAAAATCTGTGACATACAAGCAGCCAAATAAGAAAAAGGAATCTGCTGACTGGCCGGAAGAAAGCAGATTGCGTTTTTACATGAAATTTGATATACTTGCCTATGAGGCAGAGGGCAAGAGGGTTCGAGTATTCTGCAAGGAATTCCGAAAGGAGGATAGTCCCTATGAAGTTTACAAAAATGCACGGTATTGGAAATGACTATGTGTATGTGGACTGTACGAAAGAGGATCTGGCAGATCCGTCTCATGTGTCCATGGTGGTCAGTGACCGTCACAAGGGCATTGGTTCGGACGGATTGATTTTGATAAAAGCATCTGAAGCTGCGGACTTTCGGATGGAGATGTATAATGCAGACGGTTCTCAGGGCAAGATGTGCGGAAACGGTATCCGCTGTGTGGCCAAGTATGTGTATGACAACGGTCTTACGGATAAAACAGAGATCAGTGTGGAGACCCTGTCCGGCATCAAATATCTGCAGCTGATTGTGAAGAATGGGGCTGTAGAGAAGGTGCGGGTCAATATGGGCCAGCCCATTCTGAAGCCGGAGTTGATACCGGTGGTGGGCCGGGGCGAGATGCTGGTGAAGGAACCCATTGAGGTAAATGGGCAGATCTACGCCATGACCTGTGTATCCATGGGAAATCCCCACGCAATCATTTTTATGGAGGGCGTGGCCGAGATGAAGATAGAGGCGTGTGGCCCGGATTTTGAGAACCATCCCCGGTTCCCGGAGCGGGTCAATACAGAGTTTGCCCAGGTGCTGGACCGCAAGAACATCCGCATGCGGGTGTGGGAGCGAGGCTCCGGTGAGACTATGGCCTGCGGAACGGGTTCCTGCGCTACAGCAGTGGCAGCAGTGCTGAACGGCTACACGGAGCGTCAGGTGACTATTCATCTGCTGGGCGGAGACCTGGAGATCGATTGGAGCGAAGAAGATAACTGCGTTTATATGACAGGCCCGGCTGCCACGGTATTTAGCGGGGAGCTGGATCTGGAAAACGTAGAAAAACATATGTAGAAAGAGGAGAATATTATGGCAAAAGTAAATGACAACTATCTGAAACTTCCGGGAAGCTATCTGTTTTCCACCATTGGTAAGAAAGTAGCCGCATTCCAGGCTGCAAACCCGGATAAAAAAGTGATCCGTCTGGGTATCGGTGATGTGACCCAGCCTATCGCGCCGGCCATCATTGATTCTCTGCATGCAGCAGTGGATGAGATGGGAAAGGCAGAGACCTTCCACGGTTATGCACCGGATCTGGGCTACGAGTTCCTGCGCAATGCAATTGCAAAGAACGATTATCAGGACAGAGGGGCAGATATTGCGGCAGACGAGATTTTCGTAAGTGATGGTGCAAAATGTGACTGCAGCAACATTCAGGAGATTTTCAGCCTGGACAACAAGATCGCAGTTTGTGACCCGGTTTACCCGGTTTATGTGGATTCCAATGTTATGGCCGGCAGAACCGGTACATACGATGCAGCTACCGGTGTTTGGAGTGATGTGATCTACATGCCCTGTACCGCAGAGAACAATTTTGTCCCGGAGCTGCCCAAGGAGACACCGGACCTGATCTATCTGTGCTTCCCCAACAACCCCACCGGTTCCACTGTTACTAAGGACCAGCTGCAGGTTTGGGTGGATTATGCAAACAAAGTAGGCGCTGTCATTCTGTATGACGCAGCTTACGAAGCTTATATTTCTGAGGAAAATGTACCCCACACCATCTACGAGTGCGAAGGCGCCAGAACCTGTGCTATCGAGCTGAAGAGCTTCTCCAAGAACGCAGGCTTTACCGGTGTGCGTCTGGGCTATACCGTAATTCCCAAAGACTTAAAGTGCGGCGGTGTAGCGCTTCACGGCCTTTGGGCAAGACGCCACGGCACTAAGTACAACGGGGCTCCCTACATCATTCAGAAGGCCGGCGAGGCAACCTATTCTGAGGCTGGCAAGGCACAGTTAAAAACCCAGATCGCTTACTACATGAACAACGCCAAGACCATTTTAGAGGGCTTAAAGGATGCAGGCTTTACGGTATCCGGCGGTGTGAACGCGCCCTACATCTGGCTGAAGACTCCGGACAAGATGACATCCTGGGAGTTCTTCGATTACCTGCTGGAGAAGGCCAACGTGGTTGGTACTCCCGGATCAGGCTTTGGTCCCAGCGGAGAGGGCTACTTCCGCCTGACTGCATTCGGAACTTACGAGAACTCCGTAGCAGCTCTGGAGCGGATCAAGCAGCTGTAAGAGATAAAGTAAATAGAAAAGGCTCGGTGTCTGTTGTATACAGATACCGGGCCTTTGATAATTTTGCAAACGATGATTCAATTATAACAAATGGATTCCCATCAATTCCGCTTCATGTCTTACCTGATCCGGCCAGATGGATACCTGGACCTCGCCGATGTGGGCTTTGCGCAGGAAGAACATACAGATACGGGACTGACCGATGCCGCCGCCGATGGAGTAGGGCAGCTGTTTTTCCAGAATGGCTTTCTGGAAGGGGAGCTCTGCCCGGTCTTCACAACCGGCCAGCTTGAGCTGACGCTGCAGGGCAGCTTCATCCACACGGATACCCATGGAGGAAAGCTCCAGAGCGTGGCCAAGCACGGGATACCATACCAGGATGTCACCATTTAAGTGCCAGTCGTCGTAGTCCGGGGCGCGGCCGTCGTGGCGTTCACCGTTGCTCAGCACATCACCGATCTCCATAAGGAAGACAGCACCTTTTTCCCTGGTAATGAGGTCCTCCCGCTCCTTGGCTGTCAGATCCGGATACAGGTCGTACAGCTCCTGGGTGGTGATAAAGAAGATGTCTTTGGGCAGGAATTCTTCTATGTAGTCATAGTGAATAGCCATGTATTTTTCGGTTTTCTTCAGAGCCTTATAAATCTTGCGAACAGTCTCTTTCAAAAACTCTTTATTGCGGTTTTCTTTGAGAATGATCTTTTCCCAGTCCCACTGATCCACGTAGATGGAATGGATGTTGTCGGTGTCCTCATCACGGCGGATGGCATTCATATCCGTGTAGAGGCCTTCTCCGATGTGGAAGCCGTACTGCTTCAAGGCATTGCGCTTCCATTTGGCCAGAGAGTGAACGATTTCCGCAGGGCGGTCATGCTGCTCCTTAATGCCAAAAGTAACAGGCCGCTCCACGCCGTTTAAGTTGTCATTCAGACCGGACTCCGGCAGAACGAACAGAGGTGCGGAAACACGCAGCAGATACAGCTGTTCAGACAGGGCTTTCTGGAAAAAGTCTTTCACTGTCTTGATCGCTACCTGGGTGTCATAGAGGTTTAATTGGGGCTGATAGCCCGCAGGGACATCAAAATGATCCATATCGATCTCCTCGTTTCTAAAATAATTTCACTTTTAAAATTATGTCCTATATTATACCAGAGTTTCCGGAAAAGAAAAGCATAATTTTTACAAAGTTTTTAAAATACCAGCTGAACCAGCAGCATGTAACAAAGGGTACCGCTCCACCATGGAGATGCCGTAGAATAAGTGGCGGGCATTTACCATAAGAGTGGTAAGAGCAGCGGTCAGCAGGGATGCCGAATCCAAGACCTAAGAAAACATAGCCCGTAAGGACGGGGATGGTTTTCAGAAAGGCAGTTTTTAATAAAGAGAGTCTCATGATAGAATACTCCGTATGTGAATGATCAATATGCAAAAAAGAAACGGTACTCGGGAAGACCCGAATACCGTCTGCTTCTTCTAATCTGCTTCGTGCAATACTGCTTAATTCCTAATAAAAACAATCCGTCTGTATGTAGAAAAAAAGGCACATTGGTGAAAGGCTGATTATAATTTGGTTACGTTGGTAGCCTGAGGTCCTTTAGCTCCGTTAACCACTTCGAACTCAACTTCCTGACCTTCTTCCAGGGATTTGAATCCTTCCATGTTCAAACCAGAGTAGTGAACGAAAACATCGTTACCCTGCTCGTCAGAAATAAAGCCGTAGCCCTTCTGATTGTTGAACCATTTAACTGTACCTCTGTTCATAACGATACCTCCACAAAAATAAAAAGTGTAATGTTGCTACCCAGCAACTTTCCTAAGATTATCACAGAAAATTGCTCGTGTCAATGAAAATCATGATTAAAACTGTCTTTTTTTTCATACAATGAAACAACACAAAGGGCAGGAAAAACAGGATGAAAAAGCGAAATGTTTTGCGCGTGTGCATTTGCCTGGAACTGCTGGGCCTGTTACTGGTCTGGGGGATTTTCAGGCAAAATGCAAGTGAAGCGAAAGATTTGCAGATGGTGGACTCAGCCATGGCCCAGTCAGAAGAGGACTATATCAAATGGGTGGATTTTACGGTGACGACAGATGCGCTTGCAAAAAGTTATGAGTATGATGTGAATACTTACGAACAATCTGTGCATATTTCCTGGATTGAATTGCTGGCTTATGTAGCCGCCAGGACAGGAGGCGATTTTTCCAGTCAGAAGAAGGTGGAAAGTCTCATGGGGGAAGCGGCAGAGCATCTGGAGAACGGGGGTTCCATAGAGGAGCTGACAGAGGATTTGAAATATTATGCATATTATCAGGAGGCATACACGGCTGCCCTGGGCGGTATGGTGGGAGAGTATGAGATTGAGACCGAGGAGGGCTGGGAGAACCGCTACGGTCTCAAAGCCTTCCTGCCTATTGCAAAGGGCTTTCCCTATAGTGATTATGATGACTTTGGCGTGTCCAGAAGCTACGGGTATAAACGCCAGCACCTGGGCCATGACATGATGGGTCAGACAGGAACACCTATCATAGCGGTGGAGTCCGGCTATGTGGAAGCGCTGGGCTGGAATCAGTACGGAGGATGGCGCATCGGCATCCGCAGTTTCGACAAAAAGCGCTACTATTATTATGCACATCTGCGTAAGGGCTTTCCCTTTGCCCTGAATCTGCAGGAGGGAAGCGTAGTGCAGGCGGGAGATGTGATCGGCTACATGGGTCACACCGGATACAGCGCCACGGAAGATGTAAATAATATTGATGAAACCCATCTGCATTTTGGGATTCAGCTGATCTTTGATGAGTCCCAAAAAGAGGGGAATAATGAAATCTGGATCGATCCCTATCCGCTGGTTCGATTTTTGTACCGCAACCGCAGTGAGACCGTCCGCAATGATGCCACCAAGGAATGGGCCCGTAAGTATGAGATGCGGGATCCGGCCTGTGCAGTTTATGAGGCGGCTCGGAGTAAGGAGCAGGAAGATGGAAAAGAAACCGGAAAAGAAAGTTCGGTTGCCCCTTGAGAAAAAGGGTTGTATAATATAAAAGAAGGTTTTGAAATACCAAAGCGAAGGAAACGATCGTCATGTTTGGAGAATGTCATGCCCATCTGATCATGGATGGGAAAAATTATAAAGAAGCTGTGGCGCTGCATGCGGGGGAAGTACAGGACTGGGCCATCCGCCGGCATCTGGAGGAGTGGAAAGAGGCCAAAGTGACCTTTGTACGGGATGGCGGTGATGCAAAGGGAGTTTCCCTGCGGGCAAAGGAGCTGGCCCCGGAGTATGGGATCGACTACCGCACGCCTGCATTTGCCATTCACAAAAAGGGGCACTACGGAGGCATCGTAGGCCTGCCTTTTGAGGATTGGCGGGAGTATAGAGATTTGGTGCGAAAGGTAAAGCAGCAGGGCGGCAGCTTTGTTAAGATCATGATCAGTGGGATCATGGATTTTGGAAATTTCGGGACTCTGAGCGAGCCGGGACTTACGGAGGAAGAGATCCGGATGATGATAGACATTGCCCATGATACGGGCTTTGCGGTGATGGCCCATGGAAATGGGCCGGGACCAGTGTCGGCAGCCATTGGGGCGGGGGTGGACACTCTGGAGCATGGGAATTATCTGACGGAAGAAGTGCTGCACCAGCTGGCAGAGAGTGAGACCATTTGGATTCCTACCCTGGCGCCTACGGGCAATTTATTGGGCTCCGGCAGATTTCCGGATGAGGAAGTACGGCAGATATTGGAGCAGCAGCTGCAAAATGTGAGCCGGGCCTTTGCTCTGGGAGCCCATCTGGGCCTGGGCAGTGATGCGGGGGCCTATCTGGTACCTCACGGGCAGGGGCTTCTGGATGAATATGCTTATATGAGACAGGCCATTTCGGACGAAAAAGCCCTCCGACACTCTTTGCAGGAGGCGGAGGACAAGATCAGGCAATTATTTTAATATGTAGGATCACAGTTCTTCTCTGCAGAAGTAGCAGGTGTACTGCACCCAGTGGTTGTTTGGAACTGCATTGGATGCGCCGCAGTAGTGGCAGGTGACCTCATGGGTGCCGGGCGGCAGTTCCATCCATCTTTCATGGCGCCGGGCTGCGTTGCGTTCCGGCCGATAGGGAGCACTGGCCTGCACGAAGCTTCGCTCCGGCTCTTCCTTTTTGATAGGAGCTGTTTTGACGGGAGCAGCTTTAATAGGAGCTGTTTTGGCAGGTGTCGTCCTGGCAGCAGGACGGGCTGCGGCAGGATAAATCAATTTATAATTTCTGTCGTCTACCATGACATTTTTAAAATAGCCCTCTTTTTGTAAGTCCTTGATTTCCCGGGCTGCCTGATATTTGGAGATATTCAGTTCGTGGCCCAGCTTTTCCAGGTCTGTGTAGCGATCCTGTTCGATAAAGCGACGGTAACGGCTGTATTTGTCCCGGGGCTGCTGGGAACTGCCGAAAAGATGCTGGTTTACCTTCTGCTGAACGGCTTGGGAAGAGGGCGTCTGTGCTTTGGGTGGCAGCGGCGGAGCCGTGGTCTGGGCTTTTTTAGCGGCTTCATCTGAGGACTTTTTGGAGAATTTTGAAATAAGTCCGATAATAACAAAGATAAGAGCAAGTAGTTCCATAAATATGCCTCCCCTTCGTATGATGCATGATATGCTTATTACTATCATAACATAGAACAGAGAAAAATAGAAGTGCCAATAAGGGGTGGACAACACTTATACAGACAAAAGAAGGAGGAAGTAAGTTGCAAAATTATAAGCTGCTGATTCAATATGAAGGAACCCGGTATAAGGGCTGGCAGAGCCAGATCACCACGGATCAGACCATCCAGGGGAAACTGAGCAATATTCTGGAGCGGATGACAGGAGAACCGGTGGATCTGCAGGGCTCGGGCCGCACGGATGGAGGTGTCCATGCAAAGGGGCAGGTGGCCAATGTAAAGCTGAAGGCTGGCTACAGCGCCGGGGAAATTCTGGAGTATCTGAACCGGTATTTGCCGGAGGACATTGCCGTGCTGCAGGCAGAGCCCGTGGATATGCGATTTCACAGCCGCTTACATGCAGTGGAAAAGACCTATGTATACCGCATCTGGAACAGCCCTATTCAGGATGTGTTTGAACGGAGATTTGTATCGGTAGTGGAGGAGCCTCTGGATGTGAAGGCCATGAAGCAGGCGGCGGCACTTTTGACAGGAACGCATGATTACCAGTCCTTTTGTACCAAGAAAAAGACTAAAAAGTCCACAGTACGCACAGTAAAAGAAATTCGGATTGAGCAGCTGGGGCCTGAGGTGCGCCTGACCTATGTGGGAGATGGCTTCTTATATCATATGGTGCGGATCCTGACCGGCACATTGATTGAAGTGGGACTCCATCAGCGCGCTCCCGAGGAGATGCCCGAAATCCTTGCTGCGAAGTGCAGAGAGAGAGCCGGAATGCTGGCCCCGGCCCAGGGACTGACTCTTTGGGAAGTTCGTTATTAGAATTTTCTGGAAAAACAGTGGAGTTTTTCTGGGGAAAATGTTATAATTTGAAAGAAATATGTTATGAATTGAAAAATAATGTTACAAGATGAAAAATAATAGGAAAACATATTGACACAAAAGATGGAGTTTGTTAAAGTAATAACAGTGTGAATATGTGACATGAACAAGAGACCTGCTATATATTGGGAAGGAACTGTCAACATGGCCCGCTGGGAGGTGAAGCAAAGGAAAGAAATTTGCTTTATTTTGGAGGGAACCATGTTAGGCGGGTTTTTTGCATATAAGAAATGTTTGCAGACGGGCTCTTGAGTCTTGGGAAAGATTCATGCGGAAGAAATTTAAAGCAGCTGCTGAATACAATACGAGAAGGGATTCCGGCAGTTTTATTTTTGGGAAATATTGTTAAAAAAACAACAAATAGCAAAGCGCTATTAGGAAAGGAGCATGCCTATGAGCAGTAAAATCACGATTATTGGAGCGGGGAGTGTAGGAGCGACTATCGCATACACCTTGACCAAAACAGACATCGCTTCGGAAATTGTCCTGATTGACATTAATAAAGAAAAGGCGGCAGGAGAGGTAATGGACATCGAGCAGGGAACTTATTTCCGAAACCCGATTTCTATTATGGACGGAGATTATCCGGATGCAGCCGGTTCGGATATTGTGATCATCACATCCGGGATCGCACGCAAACCCGGTCAGACCAGGATCGAGCTGACTCAGACCAATGTAAATATTCTGAAGAATATTACGCCGGAGATCGTGAAAGCGGCTCCTGATGCACTCTATATTATAGTAAGTAATCCGGTGGATATCATGACTTATGTATTCACCAAGATCTCCGGTCTGCCGGAGAGACAGATCATGGGTTCCGGAACACTTCTGGATACCGTTCGTCTGCGCTGCGGTCTTTCTGAGCATTTTCAGATCGCCCAGAAGAACATCCATGCTTACGTATTCGGTGAGCACGGAGACACCTCTTTTATTCCCTGGTCGGGTGCATATATTTCCGGTGTCAGCGTGGATGAGTACTATGAACTGATGAAGAACCTGGGAAGACCGGTAGAGGAACTGGATAAGGACGCCATGCTGACTTATGTACAGAAGTCCGGCGGCCAGATCATTGCAAACAAGGGGGCGACCTTCTATGCAGTGTCCACAGCCGTTTGTGAGCTGTGCAAGGTCCTGCTTTCTTCTTCCGAATCCATCACCACCGTTTCTTCCATGATGCATGGAGAGTACGGAATCGAGGATGTGTGCCTGAGCACACTGACTCTGCTGGGCCCTGACGGAATCGCAGGCAAAGTTCCCATGCGGATGAGAAAAAATGAAATCGAGCTGCTGCAGGCAAGTGCAAAAGCACTGAAGGAAGTTATTGCGCAGATTGAATTATAAAGAAAGGACAAGGAAACTATGAAGTACAGTTATTATCCAGGATGTACGTTGAGAACAAAGGCAAAAGATCTGGATGTCTATGCGAAGGCTTCTGCCAAAGCATTGGGGCTGGAACTGGAAGAGATAGAAGAGTGGCAGTGCTGCGGCGGAGTATATCCGCTAGGCACTGATGAGATTGCCACCAAGCTTTCTTCAGTCCGTGTTCTGAACGAGGCAAAACAAAAGGGACAGGATCTGGTAACTGTCTGTTCCGCCTGTCATCATGTGATCAAACGGGTAAATGATGACATGAAGAATGTGGAAGATATCCGCACCCGGGCAAACAATTACATGCAGCTTGAGGAGCCCTATGCAGGTGAGACCACTGTGCTGCATTATCTGGAACTGCTTCGCGACCGGGTTGGTTTTGAAGCATTGAAGGAAAAAGTGGTAAATCCTCTGACTGGCAAGAAGATCGGTGCATATTATGGATGCCTGTTGCTTCGCCCCGGCAAACTGCTGCAGTTTGATAACCCGGAGAATCCCAGTATTATCGAGGATTTCATCCGTGCCATCGGAGCAGAGCCGGTAGTATATCCCTATAGAAATGAGTGCTGCGGCGGATACATATCCCTGAAAGAAAAAGATATGGCGAAAAACATGTGCTGCAACATTATGGACAGCGCAGCAGGCTTTGGCGCCGACATGCTGATCACCGCCTGTCCGCTGTGTATGTATAACCTGAAGCAGAACGGAAATGACAGCCTTCCTGTATATTATTTCACAGAATTGCTGGCAGAGGCTCTCGGAGTGAAGGAGGTAGCACAGGGTGAATAAAGTAGAACAGCAGGTAGAACAGATCAAAGAAATCAGTGGTGTGAATCCGCTGAAATGTATGAAGTGCGGAAAATGTTCCGCGTCCTGCCCTTCATTTAATGAGATGGATATCAAACCTCATCAGTTTGTATCCTATGTGGCAAACGGGGACATTGAATCTCTGGTAAATTCCAAATCTCTCTGGAAATGCCTTTCCTGCTTCGCATGCGTGGAACGCTGTCCCAGAGATGTGAAACCTGGAAAACTTATTGATGCAGCAAGACAGCTGGTTGTGCGCCAGAAGGGTCAGGATTACCTGAAGGCAGAAGAGATCCCGGAGCTTTTGGATCCGGAAATGCCTCAGCAGCTGCTGGTTAGTGCATTCAGAAGATACAGGAGGTAAGTCAGGTGCAGAGAATAGGAGTTTTTGTATGTCACTGCGGCAGCAACATTGCAGCCACTGTGGATGTAAAAAAAGTAGTAGAAGTAATACAGGCAGAGCCCGGTGTGGTTCATGCTGAGGATTATCAGTATATGTGTTCCGAAGCCGGACAGGCAAAGATCGCAGATGCGATCCGTGAAAAAGGCCTGACAGGAATCGTTGTATGTTCCTGCTCTCCCCGAATGCATGAAACAACCTTCCGTAAAGCGGCAGAAAGAGCCGGCCTGAATCCTTATATGGTGGAGATCGCCAATATCCGCGAGCACTGCTCCTGGATCCATAAGGATATGGAAGAGGCTACCGAAAAGGCAGTGATCCTGGCAAGAGCCGCTGTTGCGAAGGTAAATTTAAACACACCGCTGAAGCCCGGCGAGAGCCGTGTGACCAAGCGCGCTCTGGTGATCGGCGGCGGTATCGCAGGTATCCAGACTGCTCTGGATATTGCGGATGCAGGCTATGAAGTAGATATCGTAGAAAAGACTCCCAGTATCGGAGGAAGAATGTCTCAGCTGGACAAAACCTTCCCCACCCTGGACTGTTCTGCATGTATCTTAACACCGAAGATGGTGGAAGCTGCTGCTCATGAGAAGATCAAGATCTATACATATAGCGAAGTGGAAAAGGTTTCCGGCTTCGTAGGCGATTTTACTGTAGATATCCGTAAGAAAGCCCGCAGTGTAGATATGGATAAATGTACCGGTTGCGGTGTTTGTCAGGAAAAATGTCCTTCCAAGAAGGCTCCCAGCGAGTTCAACCGCGGCCTGAACACCAGAAGTGCCATTTACACGCCCTTTGCCCAGGCGATCCCCAATGTGCCTGTGATCGACAGAGAGAGCTGTATCAAGTTCAAGACCGGTAAATGTGGTGTCTGCTCCAAGGTATGTCAGGCAGGAGCCATTGACTACGATCAGGTAGATGAGATCGTAACAGAAAAGTACGGCGCGATCGTTGTAGCAACCGGTTTTGATACCATCAAGCTGGACAACTATGACGAGTACGCATACAGCCAGAGCAAGGATGTGATCACTTCTCTGGAGCTGGAGCGTGTCATGAATGCTGCAGGCCCCACCAAGGGACATCTGGAGCGTCTTTCTGATGGAAAACATCCGAAAGAGATGGTATTTATCCAGTGTGTAGGCAGCAGATGCTCTGACGACAGAGGAAAGAGCTACTGCTCCAAGATCTGCTGTATGTATACTGCAAAACACGCCATGTTGATCCGTGATAAATATCCGGATGTAAATGTAACCGTATTCTATATTGATGTGCGTACACCCGGCAAGAACTTTGACGAGTTCTACAGAAGAGCCGTAGAGCAGTACGGTGTAAACTACATCAAGGGTCAGGTAGGCAAAGTCATTCCCCAGCCGGACGGAAAGCTTCTGGTTCAGGGTGTAGACCTGCTTGATAATAAACAGATTCTCAAGGAAGCGGATATGGTCGTTCTGGCAACTGCCATCGAGCCCAATCCGGATGTGAGAAAGATTGCAACCATGCTGACTGCCAGCATCGATACCAACAACTTCCTGACAGAAGCTCATGCCAAGCTGCGTCCCGTAGAGTCCCCCACCGCAGGCATTTTCCTGTCCGGCGTTTGCCAGGGACCCAAGGATATTCCCGAGACTGTAGCTCAGGCCGGTTCTGCAGCAGTGAAGGTAGTTGGACTTCTGGCAAAAGATAAGCTGCTGACTAACCCCTGTACCGCTCAGGCAGACGAGCTGCTGTGTAACGGCTGCTCTACCTGTGCAAATGTGTGTCCTTACGGCGCAATTACCTACGAAACCAAGCAGGTAAATGACCACGGTATTCGCGAAGACAGAAGAATCGCAGTGGTAAACAGCGCGCTGTGCCAGGGCTGTGGTGCATGTACCGTAGCCTGCCCGTCAGGTGCTATGGACCTGCAGGGATTCTCTAACAGACAGATTTTAGCGGAGGTGGATGCAATATGTCGATAGAAGCAAAAGAAGAATTCAGACCGAAAATCGTAGCTTTCTGCTGTAACTGGTGCAGCTACGCAGGAGCAGACTTAGCCGGCAGCAGCCGACTGACCTATCCGGCAGATGTAAAGATCATCCGCGTTCCCTGTTCCTGCCGTGTAAACCCCATGTTCATCCTGCGGGCATTTGAGAAAGGTGCAGACGGCGTGATCCTGTGCGGATGCCACCCGGGTGACTGCCATTACAGCACCGGTAATTACTACGCAAGAAGACGTATGACACTGCTGTTTTCCATGCTGGATTACATGGGAGTGGAAAACGGACGTACAAGAGTAGAGTGGGTTTCCGCTGCAGAAGGTGTGAAATTCTCACAGACCATGAATGAGTTTGTGGAAAAGATTCAGTCTCTTGGAAAAAATGTAAGATTGGGGGATTTGAGATGCAGGAATTAATCAATCGTGCAAAAGAACTGCTGGCAGACGGAACCGTGACCCGCGTTCTGGGCTGGAGAGCAGGCGATTTGCCTTATAATCCGGAACCTGCTTACTTTGAGACAGAAGAATCCCTGAAAGATTTCGTGTACAACGGATTCTGCGGAGCCAATTTAAGCAAGTATCTGATCGAAGCTTCCAAATGGGAAGGAAAGACCCTGGTTTGCCTGAAGCCCTGCGATACATACAGCTTCAATCAGCTGATTAAAGAGCATCGTATTGAAAGAGAAAAGGTTTACATCATCGGTGTTGGCTGCAAAGGCAAGCTGGACATCGAAAAGATCAAAGCCATGGGTATCAAAGGTATCCGGTCCATCCAGGGCGCAGAGATGACCGATGACGCAGAAGAACTGAAGATCCAGACCATCTACGGCGAAAAGACCTGTGCTTACAAGGATGCTATGCTGGAGAGATGCCACGTGTGCAAGGGCAAAGAGCACAAGGTTTATGACGAGCTGATCGGTGAGTCCAAGGATACCAAGGATGCAGAGCGTTTTGCAGAGGTAGAGCGTATCGAGGCCATGAGCCCCGAAGAGAAGTTTGCATACTTCCGGAGCGAGCTGAGCAAATGTATCCGCTGCAATGCCTGCAGAAACGTATGTCCTGCATGCAGCTGCCGCAAGTGCGTATTTGACAGCACCAAGTTCGACAGCGCCCAGAAGGCAAATGTGGATTCCTTTGAAGAGAAGATGTTCCACATCATCCGTGCCTTCCATGTGGCAGGAAGATGTACCGACTGCGGCGAATGCAGCCGTGTATGTCCCCAGGGTATTCCGCTCCACCTGTTCAACCGCAAATTCATTAAGGATATCAATGAGTTCTACGGTGAGTATCAGGCGGGAGAAGATATTGACGCAAAAGCACCGCTGACCAACTTCACATTTGATGATGTGGAGCCTGGCATTGTAGGAAAGAGGGGGTAATGTATGTATAAGATCAAAAAAGAAAATCTGACCGCATTATTCCAGTTGATTGCAAAAGAGCAGGAGCTGTATCTGCCCGTAGAAGTGAGCGGACAGGTAAATTTCAAAGCCTGGACTGAGGATGCAAAGGTAGATCTTACAACCTTAAAGACTGTAAAATCTCCCAAAGACGCATTCTTCCCCCAGAGCGAGACGCTCTATTCCGTAAAGAGAGAGGGCAAGAACATTCACATTGAGCCGGAAGCACTGCAGGATCAGAGCTTTGTAGTATTCGGCATGAAGGCCTGTGATATCAAGGGCATCGAAGTTTTGGACAAAGTATTCTTAGCTGAGCCGGTGGATACCTTCTATGCAGCCAGAAGAGCCCACGGAACCATCGTGGCTCTGGCCTGCCATGAGCCGGAAGAGTCCTGCTTCTGCAGCGTATTCGGCGTAGACCCGGCAGATCCCTCCAAAGCTGCAGCAGATGTGGCTCTGTGGGATGTGGAAGACGGCTACTGCTGGAAAGCTCTCACGGAAAAGGGTGAGGTGCTCACTGAGCTGGCAAAATCTCTGCTGGAAGCAGGGGACGAGGCAGAGGTAGACGCTGAAATGGCTTCCATCCGGGCCATCGTAGAAAAGCTTCCCTACACAGACCTGTCCTTAGAAGGCTGGGGCGGCGAGGCACTGAAAGACAAATTCGATTCTCCCCTGTGGGATGAATTATACAAACCCTGCCTGGCATGCGGCACCTGTACCTTTGTATGCCCCACCTGTCAGTGCTACGATATTAAAGACTATGATACCGGACATGGCGTACAGAGATACCGCTGCTGGGACTCCTGTATGTATTCCGACTTCACCATGATGGCTCACGGCAATAACCGTACCAGCCAGCTGCAGAGATTCCGTCAGCGCTTTATGCACAAGCTGGTGTACTTCCCGGCCAACAACGATGGCATGTACTCCTGTGTAGGCTGCGGACGCTGCGTGGAAAAATGTCCGTCTGCTTTGAATATTGTGAAAGTGATAAAAAAATTTGGAGGTGACAAGTAATGAGTGAACAGAACAAGAACCATGAATGTACCTGTCATCAGAATTATACACTGGATACCCTGATCCCCCAGGTTGGTGTCATTACAGACATCCGCCAGGAGACCCCGGATGTAAAGACCTTCCGTGTCAATGCGCCTGAGGGAGGCAAGCTGTTCGAGCATATGCCCGGCCAGTGTGCTATGGTATGCGGCCCCGGTGTCAGTGAAGGTATGTTTTCCATTACCTCTTCACCCACCAACAAAGAATTCCAGGAGTTCAGTATCAAGAGATGCGGCTCTCTGACCGAGTATCTCCACAGCCTTCAGGTAGGAGATCAGATCACGGTCCGGGGACCCTACGGAAACCACTTCCCGGTGGAGACTGAGCTGAAGGGCAAGAACCTGTTGTTCATTGCCGGAGGTATCGGTCTTGCGCCCCTTCGTTCCGTGATCAACTATGTACTGGACAATCGTGAGAACTACGGAACCGTTGATATTCTCTACGGATCCCGTTCTGCAGATGACCTGGTACAGCTGAAGGAGATCCAGGAAGTCTGGATGAAGACAGAAGGTGTCAATGTATATCTGACCATTGACCGTGAACAGGAAGGCTGGGATGGCCATGTAGGCTTCGTGCCCTCTTACCTGAAAGAAATCGGTTTCACCACAGACAAAGTAGCACTGGTTTGCGGACCGCCCATTATGATCAAGTTCGTTCTGGCCGGACTGCAGGAGCTTGGTTTCACCAAAGAACAGGTCTACACCACACTGGAGCTTCGTATGAAGTGCGGTATCGGCAAATGCGGCCGCTGCAACATCGGTTCCAAATATGTGTGCAAGGATGGCCCGGTATTCCGCTTTGATGAGATCGACGAGTTGCCGAATGAGTACTAGAATTACGTTGGAAAGGAAAAAAGAAAATGGCAGATATGATTAACGTATATTTATATGGTAAAAAGTATGAAGTTCCATCTGATTTGACCATCATGGAAGCTTTTGAATACGCAGGTTACCAGCTGGTTCGTGGTTGTGGCTGCAGAAACGGTTTCTGCGGTGCCTGTGCTACCATTTACAGGATCAAGGGACAGAATGAACTGAAAGGCTGTCTGGCATGCTCTACTAAGGTAGAGGACAACATGTGCGTAGCCACCTTACCCTTCTTCCCTCTGGAAAAGAAGATTTATGATATCACTGAGATCAAACCCACACAGCAGGTTATGATGCAGCTGTATCCGGAGATTTACGCATGTGTAGGCTGTAATGCCTGTACAAAGGCATGTACACAGGATCTGAATGTAATGCAGTACATTGCCCATGCTCAGAGAGGCGAGTTTGAAGAGTGTGCAGAGCTGTCCTTCGACTGCGTTATGTGCGGTGTATGTTCCTCCCGCTGTCCCGCAGGCATTTCTCATCCCCAGGTTGCTCTTCTGGCAAGAAGACTTACAGGTAAGTATCTGAAACCGGAAGCAGAGCATCTGACCAAGAGAGTAGAGGAAATCGAGAACGGCGATTGCCAGGCAATGATCGAAGCGATTATGGCAAAACCCTTAGCAGAGTTAAAAGAGCTTTACAATACCAGAGATATTGAGAAGTAAGGAGGACGAAAAATGAGTTTACCATATACAGCTGAGATGATGGAATCTATCAAAAAAGTAGAAGCCGGCAGAGCTGCTCGTATCGGTTTTGAACCCAGACGTATGACAGCAGATGAAAAGACCGCGCTTCTGGAAGCATTCCATCCGGATTATAACCTGGACACCTTTGAGGAGATCAAGGTTGGCCCCAACGCAGGCGAGAAGGCACCCAAGGAATTGGTTGAGATCCTTCAGGGCGAAAGCAGGATCAAAGGTCTGGACCTGGATCTGTCCAAGCCGGACTATGATGTAGATGTACTGGTTATCGGTGGCGGCGGAGCCGGTTCTTCCGCAGCCATCGAGGCAAACGAGGCCGGTGCAAATGTAATGATCGTTACCAAGCTTCGTATCGGTGATGCAAACACCATGATGGCAGAGGGCGGTATTCAGGCTGCTGACAAAGAAAATGACTCCCCCGCACAGCATTATCTGGATGTCATGGGCGGCGGCCATTTCGCAAATGTGCCGGAGCTGGTAGAAAAACTGGTTTGTGACGGCCCTATTGCAGTAAACTGGCTGGACAAATTAGGTGTATTATTCGATAAAGACGAAAACGGCAGAATGATCACCACCCACGGCGGCGGTACTTCCCGTAAGAGGATGCATGCTGCAGCTGACTATTCCGGTGCAGAGATCATGCGTGTATTAAGAGATGAAGTACTGAACAGAGGGATCCCGGTAGTGGATTTCACTGCAGCCATCGAGATCATCAAGGATACCGACGGAAAGGCAGCAGGTGCAGTGCTCCTGAACATGGAGACCAATGAGATCCTGATCGCCAGAGCAAAGACAGTGATCATTGCTACCGGTGGTGCAGGCCGTATGCATTATCAGGGATTCCCCACCTCCAACCATTACGGTGCAACTGCTGACGGTCTTGTTCTTGCATACCGTGCAGGCGCTTCCCTGTTGTATCAGGATACACTGCAGTATCATCCCACAGGTGTAGCGTTCCCCTCTCAGATCTACGGTGCGCTGGTAACCGAAAAGGTTCGTTCCATGGGTGCTATGTTCGTAAACAAAGACGGCGAAGTATTCATGCATCCCCTGGAGACCAGAGACGTGGCTGCTTCCGGTATCATCAGAGAGTGCAAGGAGAGAGGAAAGGGTGTACAGACCCCCACCGCAGAAGGCATCTGGCTTGACACTCCCATGATCGATATGATCCACGGAGAAGGCACTCTGGAGAAGAGACTGCCGGGTATGCTCCGTATGTACTTAAGATGCGGTATCGATATGCGTAAGGTGCCCATCGTAATTTATCCGACCCTGCATTACCAGAACGGCGGTATCAAGATTTCCGTAAACGGTATGTCTGAAGTAGAAAACCTGTATGTAGCAGGCGAGGCAGTAGGAGGAATCCATGGCAGAAACAGACTGATGGGCAACTCCCTGCTGGATATTATCGTATTCGGACGCAATGCCGGAAAAGAAGCAGGCGCAAAATGCAAAGAAGTTCAGTTGAAGGAGCTGACACTGTCCCACGTGGATGATTTCTCTAAGATGCTCAAAGATGCAGGTATCGAACCGAAGGTTGTATCCCCCAAATTATTGCCGGACTACAGACCCGAAGGCGTAACAAGATTAAACTAGGGGGCGTAAAAAATGAATATTCTGACATGGTTTCAGGAAAGTGTGATGAGCAACAGCATGATGATCGTGTTTTTGATCGCAGTCATCGGCTATCTGGTAGGAAGAATCCGTATCTGCGGATTGGATCTGGGTACAGCAGGTATTTTGCTGGTGGCACTGGTATTTGGTCATTTTGGTGTGGAAGTTCCGTCTATCGTAAGGGAAATGGGTCTCATCTGTTTTGTAACGGCAGTAGGCTTTATCGCAGGACCCAAGTTCTTCCGGAACTTTAAGTTAAATGCCAAGTCTTATGTACTTCTTGGACTGATTGTCATTGCGGCAGGCGCATTGACTTGTGTGGCCACCATCCTGATTTTCGGTGTACCCACCGATATCAGTGTGGGTATGATGTCCGGTGCACTGACCAGTACTCCGGGTCTGGCAGCAGCTCTGGAGGCAACCGGATCTGATGCGGCTTCCGTAGGTTACGGTATTGCATATCCCTTTGGTGTAGTAGGTGTAGTGCTGTTTGTACAGCTGATTCCGAAATTGCTAAAAGTAGATATGGACGCAGAGCGTGCAAAATTTGAATCCGTAGCCAATGTAAAAGTGGAAGGCCGGCAGAAGAAACTTCTGGATGTGGATCCTATGGGCTTCTTTGCCTTTGGTCTGGCCATTGTATTGGGCATCATTCTGGCAAAGATTGAGATACCCCTGCCGGGCGGCGGAGTGTTTGCGCTGGGAACTTCCGGCGGTCCATTGATCGCAGGTCTGGTTCTGGGACATTTTGGCCATGTGGGTCCCGTAAATGTAAAAGTAGAAAAACGAATTCTGGAGTGCATGCGTGAATTTGGTCTGGCACTGTTCCTGCTGGGTGCAGGCGTACAGGCCGGTGCAGGCTTTGTAGAGATATTAAAAGAACACGGAGCACTGCTGTTCCTGTACGGAGCGCTGATGACCACTGTTCCCATGCTGCTGGGCTATGTGTTTGCAGTGAAGGTACTGAAGCTGAGTGTATTGAATGCGCTGGGCTCTATCTGCGGCGGTATGACCAGTACACCGGCTCTGGGAACCCTGATTCGTGTAGCAGGAACCGATGATGTGGCAAGTGCTTATGCAGCTACTTATCCGGTGGCACTGGTTATGGTAGTGCTTTCCTGCCAGTTTATCGGCATCTTCCTGTAGCATGGCAGTGTATAATTAAGAAGTGTTTTGGAGGTAACAACTCATGCGTGAGATTACAGCACAGCAGATCACAGATGTTGTGGAAAAATTATGTATCGAAGCAAACCAGTTCCTTCCCAAGGATGTGCAGGGCGCGATTCGCCGCTGCCGTGCCTGTGAGGACTGGGAGATCGCCCAGGGAGTTCTGGACAAGATCATTACCAACTTTGAGATCGCAGAGCAGGAGCAGGTCCCCATTTGCCAGGATACCGGCATGGCCTGTGTATTTCTGGAGATCGGCCAGGACGTACATATTGTAGGCGGCGACTTAAGAGAAGCCGTAGACGAAGGTGTGCGCCGTGGTTATGACAAGGGCTACCTGAGAAAATCTGTAGTAAAAGACCCTGTTCGTCGCGGCAACACCGGTGACAACACACCGGCTATGCTCTACACGGAGATCGTTCCCGGCGAGCAGATCAAAATAACCGTAGGCCCCAAGGGCTTTGGAAGTGAGAATATGAGTGCGATCCGCATGTTCAAGCCCTCTGCAGGCATTGAAGGCATCAAGGATTTTATTCTGGAGACTGTAGAAGCAGCAGGCCCCAATCCCTGCCCGCCCATGGTAGTAGGTGTAGGAATCGGCGGTACCTTTGACAAATGTGCCCTGCTGGCCAAGAAGGCTCTCATGCGCAGTACCGATGTGCGCAACGGAGATCCCTACTACGCAGCACTGGAAGAGGAGATGCTGGAGAAGATCAATAAGCTGGGTATCGGACCTCAGGGCTTTGGCGGCAAGACCACCGCTCTGGCACTGAACATCGAGACTATGCCCACTCATATTGCCGGCATGCCCTGTGCAGTCAATATCAACTGTCATGTAACACGTCATCAGTCGGAGGTGATCTAATATGGAAAAACACATTCAGCTTCCCTTAACAGAGGAACTTGCAAAGACCCTTCACGCCGGCGACAGTGTTTACCTGACCGGTACCATTTATACATCCCGTGACGCAGGTCACAAGAGAATGTGCGAAGCCCTTGCCCGGGGCGAAGAGCTTCCCTTTGATCCTACCGATGCAACCATCTACTATGTAGGACCTACACCCGCAAAGCCGGGCCAGGTCATTGGTTCTGCAGGCCCCACCACCAGCGGCCGTATGGACGCCTATGCGCCCACCATGATGTCCGTAGGTGCCCGTGGCATGATCGGTAAAGGCGCCCGCCTTCCGGAAGTTGTAGATGCCATGAAGAAATACCACGGTGTTTACTTTGGAGCTATCGGCGGTGCAGGCGCACTGCTTGCAAAATGCATCAAAAAGGCTGAGTTGATCGCATACGAAGATCTGGGTGCAGAGGCTCTGCGCAAACTCTATGTAGAGGATATGCCGCTGGTTGTCATCATCGACAGCCAAGGCAACAATCTCTATGAGATGGGTAAAGCCGAGTATCTGGCGAAACAGGAGAAATAAGAAGAGACAGAAGAGACTGCTGCGGCAGTCTCTTCTAGCTCTACAGGAAATCCTGTAAGGCGAAAAGTGCTGCCACTCAAGCTGTTTTACTAAGATACACAAGCTGGTCGGGCCGTGCCTGACAGATAGATTAAGAATAAGACAAAGGGGAGGCGGCTTTATGGCAGAAGTGTCTAAGATCGGAAAAGATTTTCTTAAAACCCTGGGAGGGATGTATACACATATTGGTTTGGTTTTTCAGGTAGCGCCGGAGACTGCAAAAGCGCCGAAACAAAAGAAAATCCGAAAGTGGCTGGAGAAAAGATATAAAGAAGCTATACAGACTTTTCCGGATCAGGTACGCAGCTGTTTTTCAGAAGAGTATTCGGATCAGGAATTGTTCCTTTGGTTGAAAGCTTGTATTGAGCAGCTTCACGCTGATTTTGCCGAAAAGAAACGCTACCATGATAAAATTGCCTGCCAGTGGGGAGAGGATGTACAGGAAGCTTTGTGGGATGTGTTGGAGGAAGCGTTATGGAAGTCCGTGAAGGTAGTTGATAACGCCCTTGAAATTGTTGCAAAAGAAACGCAGGCCTATTGCTGTACCCTGATTTTAGAAGATGTGTGCGGTGTGCCGGAAAAAATAGAAAACAGTTTTCTGGAAGAACTGCAATTAGTGCAGGCAGAAGCGGAAAATCGCTATGGTATTGTTGGTATGTGCCGATTGAGAGAAACTGTGGGCCCCGCCAAACTTTGCATTGAGTTTTCATCTGCAAAGGTCCGGGTAGATGTGTACAATGGTTTTAGCAGCGCCGAGTTTTTTGAGAATCCCTGGAGGTTTTTACGGACCATAGCTTTTGGAATAGGGCAGAAATTACAGTTGCAGGGAAATTATTGCAATGCTGCAGAGAAAGAACTATTGCCCGTTATTCAAGAACTTGTGAATTTGGAGCATTGGCTGGAAATGCCCGAATCACCGTTTTTGGAGTTCCCTGAATTAAAAAGGTCAGCGGTTCAATATGGATGCAAGAGAGTCACTGTGTTGCTTGAGAAGGCAGAAAAGCAAAAGGCCGGAAGTAAAAAATGGAATCGTTTGGAACGTCAGATAGTTGCAGAACTTTGCAAGAAAGATTGTGAGCCCTTGTGGAGAGATCTTTTTGACAAGTTTCAAGTTTCCCAGAGAGATTATCCTAACAAAATGGAAAACTATTGTTCGGCGGAACATCTTTTAGAAATCCGGACAAAGATACAGGGCTTGATGCATTCACACGGCTATAGTGGTACTTATCCTGATTTTGTAAAATATGCGCCAATGAAGGGCTTGCACGTAGTGGAATCCTACGGCGTAAACTATACGGTCGGTATGGAAAAGAATGCGGTATATCGGATTCATTGTTTGGAAACGGTTGAAGATTCTGATTCCTTTGCAGTTCATTTTTTACATGGAACCGCACTTTGTAAATATAACCAGAAAATAACAGATATCTATTCTTGTCTTTTTAATGCAAAAGGCAGGTGCTGGTATGATCAGGTAAGCTATTATTGGACAACGGACGAAAACACGGAATTGGAAGAGGAGAATTTAGAAACAAAGGTCACAATTTGCGTAAAGAGAGCAGAATGCAAAAGACTTACAAAAGAAGAGAGAAAAGCAATTTATACAGGAGAGGAATCTTATGCAAGTTTGTTTCTGTTTTGGCTCATTAGCTGGATTGGCTTTGGCGGGGCCATGGGAGTTGTGGACGTGTTGGCAAAAAGAAAATAAGAGATAAATAAAAATCCACTGTGTAAATATTCCATTACACAGTGGATTTCTTATATATACAAATTTTTGTTACGAAGCCGTTCTCATACCTGCCTCCGCCTGTTTAAACCGCTTCAGCTCCGGAGCCACCAGTGCGATGGCTAAGATGGCTGCCGCCCCGTCTGCGATGGGACCTGCGTACATGACTCCGTCAATACCGAAGAACAGCGGGAAGATGAGGATCAAAGGCAGCAGGAACAAAATCTGCCGGGTCAGGGAAACAATAACCCCCTTTTTGGCTTTTCCCGTGGCAGTGAATAAAAAGTTGCACATGGGCTGGAAACCATTTACCAGGACCAGCATCATATAGATGCGGAAATAGCGAATGCCGAACTGGTAGTACAGCTCATTTCCGTCTCCGAAAATACTGATGATCTGCCGGGGCAGCAGCTGGAAGCACAGGAAGAAGACAAAGGAAATGGCAGTTACAGTGGTAAGGCCCTGGCGGAAGGTACGGCGCACACGGTCGTATTGCTTGGCGCCGTAATTAAAGCCAAAGATGGGCTGACAGCCCTGGGCCGTACCGATGACAAAGGCCATGTAAATGACGTTTACTTTGCTGATGACACCTACGCAGGCCATGGGAATATCACTTCCGTAAATGGACTGCTTACCATAATAAGTCAGGGTATTATTCATGGTGATCTGTACCAGCATCATGGCCACATTGTTAAAGAAAGGTGACATGCCAAGGGTCATGATAGATTTCAGCATGGAGAACTGCGGCCGGAAGAGGCTGCGCCTCCAGGTCACATGCTTGGCCCGGAATAAATAGGCGAAAGCCATGGCAGCAGACACCATCTGGCTGATGACAGTGGCGATAGCGGCTCCGGCGATTCCCATCTCAAACTTAAAAATAAAAATTGGGTCCAGGATCGTATTTAAAACAGCGCCGAACAGGGTACAGACCATGGAATAGGTAGGGCTTCCGTCTGCCCGGATAAAGTTGCTGACACCTACGGAAAACAGCAGGAAGGGAATACCGATAGCTGTAATGCGGGTGTAGGTGAGAGCCAGAGGGTAGACCTGGTCAGAGGCTCCGAACAAATAGAGAACAGGCTCCAAAAAGATAGAGACCAGCAGAGCCAGTGCCACGCCTGTGATCACCAGATAGATGATACCGTTTCCAACAGCCAGCTCGGCTTTTTCCTTTTTGCCTGCGCCCTGGTTCAGATTGAAGTTGGCCGCAGTACCCACGCCCAGCAGCAGAGTCAGCGCGGCACAGAAGGTGGTCAGAGGAAAAGCTGCATTGGTAGCTGCGTTTCCCAGGATGCCTACGCCTTGTCCGATAAAAATCTGGTCCACGATATTGTAAAGGGCGGAGACCAGTCCGCTGACAATACTGGGGATGGCAAATTTTAAAATTAGTTTTTTCGTTTTTTCATAGCCCAGAGGATTCCGGGAGGTGTTTGTCTGAATGGTATTCACAGGAAGTTCCTCGCTTTAGTAATAAATGTGAAAAGAGTGAGAAGCCAGCCGAGCGGCAATCTCCAATAAGTAGAAAAAGGGCAGGAACCAGAGGAAGGCAAACCCAATGTCTAACCAGGTTCCTTTGGTGGAAGGATTTTTGAGTAGATACCTATATCATATCACAATTTTATTTACCAGACAATCTACCCCGTTAAAAATCAGGTATTCCCAAGTTTTCAAATTTGTTGTATTCTAAAAGATAAGGAAACATCCACGGGCCCAGGCCCGGAAAGAAAGTGCAGGGATTACCCATGGAAGAAAAGAAACAGGAATTGCAGCAGGAGGAATCATGCTGCTGTTGTCAGAAGAAAAAACATCGTGAAACAGAGGAGTATCGCAATCTTCTCAATCGCCTGAGCCGCATTGAAGGCCAGGTGCGGGGTGTGCGCAATATGGTGGAAGAGGAGCGTTACTGCGTGGATATTTTGAATCAGGTATCTGCCATTCAGTCGGCTCTCAACAGCTTCAACAAGGAGCTTTTGTCCAGCCACATCAAGACCTGTGTGGTGGAGGATATTCGGCGGGGCGATGAACAGGTGGTGGACGAGCTGTGCGAAGCTATCAAGAAACTCATGCGATAACGGACGGTAAAGGAAAATGGCTAAGAAGGAAAAAGACGTAAAGACCAATGCCATGCGCATTTTGGAAAAGATGAAGATTCCCTATGAGGTGCATACCTATGAGTGTGAGGACTTCCTGGACGGAGTTCAGGTGGCTGATCTGCTGGGGCAGTCACATGAGAAAGTATATAAGACACTGGTGGCGGTGGGGAAGAGTAAGGAGCACTATGTGTTCGTGATCCCCATCGAAGCTGAGCTGGATTTGAAGAAGGCAGCCAGGGCCGCGGGAGAAAAGTCCGTGGATATGCTGCCGTTAAAGGATCTGACCCAAGTGACGGGCTATATTCGGGGCGGATGTACGGCGCTGGGTATGAAAAAACAGTTTCCGGTATTTGTGAATGAGAGCGCCGGGGCGCTGGAACGGATCGTGGTTAGCGGGGGACGTCGCGGCTCTCAGATTGAATTAAAGCCTGAGGACCTGGTGCGGGCGGCAGGCGGTAAGCTTGCGGATGTGGTAGTATGAGAAGAAGACGAATAAGAAGAGGCAGGGGCCGTAATTTCTCGTGGATCCTGGCGGTGTGCCTGTTTCTGGGGGCAGGTGTCCTGGTTGGGAAAGGCCTTTTGGAAGAACTGTTTCAGCAGTTTCGGACGCCCCGACAGCTTCAGACTATCCAGGGGACAGCCGAGGATTCTGTTACGGTCCGGTATTTTGACATGGGCCAGGGAAATGCATCACTGGTGGAGTCAGAGGGCCGGTACATGCTCATTGACACCGGCAATTATGAGGATGTAGATCAGTTGCAGCAGATGCTGCAGGAGGCCGGCGCAGAGCGGTTGGACTATGTGATAGGAACCCATCCCCACGCAGATCATATCGGCAGTCTGGCTACCATTATCCGGGAATATGAGGTGGGGACACTGCTCATGCCGGATGTGGAAACGGATACCAAAACCTATCGGGTGGCGCTGGAGGCGGCTCAGAAAAAACAGCTGGACATTACCCATCCCGCGGTGGGAGAGGTGTATGAGCTTGGCTCTGTGCGGTTTCAGATACTGGCACCAAACGGAACCGATTATGAAGAATTAAACGACTATTCCATTGCGCTGCGGCTGATATGCGGGGAGACGGATTTTTTGTGGACGGGAGACGCACAAGGCGTTTCGGAGGCGGAAATGCTGGAGAATGGACTGGCTTTGGAAGCAGAGGTCTATCATGCGGGCCATCATGGCAGCAGCACCTCTTCCGGTCTTGATTTTTTGCGGGAGGTCAGCCCTGAGTATGCCATTATCAGCTGTGGAGCAGACAATACCTATGGATATCCCCATGAAGAGACACTGGAGCATCTTAAATTGGTGGGAGCGCAAATTTATACAACGGCCCATCAGGGAACCATTCAGGTGACCTGCCGGGGAGACCAATTGAATTGGAAATGGGAGGAACAATCGTGAAAAAGACAAAAAAGTCCAGACAGGAAGTGGAAGGACAGCTGTCTTTTGATGTTGAAGCATTGCTGGACTCGGACGAAGAAACACAGCTGGAAGAACTGATCGCAGGGGCAGAGGAGATGATTTACTGCGCTAACTTGGGCTGCAATGACTGGGAGTGCCTGCGCCACAACCGCAATGCGCCCTGGGGAGAAATCTGCAATTTTAAACAGTTCCCGGGGGGAAAGACTTGTAAAGGCCGGCTGGAATAAATAATAAAATATTGGGAATGGAAATAGAGAAAGGAAAAGGATATGAAAAAATTCAAGGAGTTATATCTGACGGGAGAGGTTGAACTGGAGGACATCGACCGCTACGTGAGCCAGTGGAATTTCAGTGATGAGACATGTACACTGCGGGAGTACCTGGGGCTGAATGAGGAAGAAGAGGATGCCTGGATCTCTGTCAGTGAGGATGCCTTGTTTGATATGTTGGAAGCCCAGAGAGAGGCACAGAAAAAGTAAAAGAGTCTGAAAAGGCTCTTTTTTTCTGCCCGTGAAAACGCAAGGACAAAACGGTAAAAAAATGAAAATAGATTGATAATATTGCAATGTTCTTAAAAAAGAACAATTTCAGACAAGAAAAATATTGAAAATACTGCCATTTTTGGATAAAATATACTATATTAATAGAAAATAGTTCCGAATATTGTGCAAGAAAACGTCCCGTGTTCACATTCAAAAACATACAATCAAGGGGGAATTGTTATGGGAGGTCTTTTGTATTTCGTGTTGGCGGCAGCAGTGTTGGCGCTGTTATTTGCCATTTATCTGGCCAAAAAGGTCATGAAACAAAGTCCTGGTACACAGAGAATGCAAGAAATTGCAGCAGCCATTTCGGAGGGCGCCCAGGCATTTTTGAAAGCAGAATATAAAATATTGATTATCTTTGAGATAGCCTTGTTCTTTTTGATTGGTCTCGGACTGAAAAACTGGACGACGGCAGTATGCTTTTTGGTAGGAGCTGTGTTTTCCTCCATTGCGGGATATTGCGGTATGCTGGTTGCTACCAGGGCCAATGTGCGCACAGCCAATGCGGCGCGCGAAAGCGGAATGAATAAGGCTTTATCTATTGCATTTTCCGGCGGAGCAGTTATGGGTATGTGCGTGGCCGGCTTTGGAGCTTTGGGAGTAGCGATTTTATATCTGCTTACGAAGAATGTAGATGTATTGTCCGGATTCAGCCTGGGTGCTTCCTCTGTGGCATTGTTTGCCCGGGTAGGCGGCGGTATTTACACCAAGGCTGCTGATGTGGGAGCAGACCTGGTGGGCAAGGTAGAGACCGGAATTCCCGAGGACGACCCCAGAAACCCGGCTGTGATCGCGGATAATGTAGGCGACAATGTAGGCGACGTGGCCGGTATGGGAGCGGACCTGTTTGAGTCCTATGCAGGCTCACTGGTATCGGCAGTGACCTTAGGAGCCCTGGGAGCCTCTACAGAAGGAGTGCTGTATCCCCTGGTGATTGCAGCCTGTGGCTTGATCGCATCTGTCATAGCCAGCTTTTTTGTGAAAGGAAAAGAATCGGCAAATCCTCAGAAAGCATTGACAAGAGGCAGCTATGTTTCTGCTGTTCTCGTCATTGCGGCAGCCCTGGTTTCCAGTCAGCTTCTGTTTGAGGATATGGGAGCGGCCATTGCGGTTATTGTGGGACTGGTGGTAGGAGTTATCATAGGAAATGTGACAGAGTACTATACTTCTGCAGATTTTGGACAGGTAAAACGAATCGGACAGCAGTCAGAAACAGGTCCGGCTACTAATATCATCAGCGGTATTGCGGTGGGCATGAAGTCCACAGCCATTCCCCTGATCCTGATTTGTCTGGGCATTTTGATCTCTTACAATGTAAACGGTTTGTATGGCATTGCTCTGGCAGCGGTGGGCATGCTTTCCACCACAGGCATTACGGTAGCAGTGGATGCCTATGGCCCCATTGCAGACAACGCAGGCGGAATCGCCCAGATGTCCGGCCTGGACAAATCCGTCCGGGATATTACGGACAAGCTGGATTCCGTGGGAAATACCACAGCAGCCATGGGCAAAGGCTTTGCCGTTGGTTCTGCGGCACTGACGGCTCTGGCGCTGTTTGCTTCTTACGCAGAGGCGGTGAATCTGGAAGTTATTAACATTATGAATTATAAGGTGATTATGGGGGTCTTTATCGGAGGCATGCTGACCTTCCTGTTCTCAGCCATGACGATGGAATCTGTATCCAAGGCGGCATATAAAATGATTGAAGAAGTGCGGCGCCAGTTCCGGGATAGACCTGGCATTATGGCAGGAGAGGAGAAACCTGATTATGCCTCCTGTATTACCATTTCCACTAATGCGGCTTTAAAAGAGATGCTGCTGCCGGGACTGATGGCAGTGGGTATTCCTTTGGTGGTGGGCTTCGTGTTGGGTGTAGAAGCTCTGGGCGGCCTGCTGACAGGCTCTCTGGTCACCGGTGTGCTGGTATCCATTTTCATGTCCAACTCCGGCGGTGCCTGGGACAACGCCAAGAAATACATAGAAGAGGGAAATCATGGCGGCAAGGGCAGCGAGGCTCACAAGGCGGCTGTCATTGGTGACACGGTGGGAGATCCTTTTAAGGACACGGCCGGACCGTCCCTGAACATTTTGATCAAGCTGATGACCATTGTGGCGCTGGTATTTGCACCCCTGTTCCTGGCGGTCGGATCACTGTTGTAAAATGGTTTAGGATAAAACAAGTTTGTTCGTCAAGAGCTAGAGGCTGCTGCAAGATTGAGAAAATGATTTTGCAGCAGCCTTTTTCATTTGGAAGCTATTGCTTACGGACGGGGTGTGGTCGGAATTGGGGTTGTTTGATATTCAAAATAGTGCTACAATGGATTCCAGAAAAAGAATGAAAGAGGTTACAAACGTGAAAAGAAGAGGATCCCGCCTGTTGGCGGTTTGTATCATGATATTGATGGCGGCTGCGCTTGTGCCGGCGGGTTTGGCCCGGGCAGAGCAGGAGGAAAAGCAGGCAACGATCCTGTTTACTCACGATATGCATTCCCATTTGCTGCCGGCCAATGATGAGGCCGGAAAATCCTACGGAGGGTATGCCCGGCTGAAGACGGCTATTGATGCGCAGAAAGAACTGTATCCGGATGCGCTTTTGGTGGATGGCGGCGACTTTTCCATGGGTTCTCTGTTCCAGACGGTATTTTCCACGGATGCGGCAGAGCTGCGGATCATGGGAGCCCTGGGCTACGATGCCACCACCTTTGGCAATCATGAATATGATTATCGGGCAGCAGGTCTTGCAGATATGTTAAATGCAGCTGTGGACAGCAAAGAACCGTTGCCGGCCATATTGGAAGCCAATTATAAACCGCCCAAAGAGGGAGAAGAGGGCTATGATGAGGATTCTGAAGCTGTGTGGGCGGCCTTCGAGCGCTACGGGGTAAAGGATTACATGGTCATCAACCGGGGCGGTATTAACTATGCTATTTTCGGTGTGATGGGCGTGGATTCTCACGAGTGTGCACCCATGTCCGGCATGGTGCTGCAGGACACGGCGGCGGTGGCACAGCAGATGGTGGATCTGATTCAGGCGGAAGTGCCCGAGCCTTACGTGATCGTATGTCTGTCCCACAGCGGTACCTGGGAGGATCCCAAGGAGTCTGAGGATGAGATCCTGGCCAAAGAGGTGGATGGCATCGATGTGATCGTTTCCGGACATACCCATACCACGCTGAAAGAGCCCATTGAAGTGGATGGAACATACATTGTTTCTGCCGGCGAGTACAGCAAGTATCTGGGAGTGATCACCCTGAATCTGGCTGGAGATGATGTGAGCCTGGGAAATTATGAACTGATTCCCATCGATGATACCCTGGAAGAGGATGAGGCAATCGCTGCCAAAATAGAGGAATACAAGGTACTGGTGGAAAAGAGCTATCTGTCTCAGTTTGGAGATCTGACCTTTGACCAGGTCATTGCCACCAATCCCTATGCATTTGACAGTACGTCGGATTTGAATGACTATCACAGAGAATCTGCGCTGGGCAACCTGATTGCGGACTCCTACCGCTGGGCCGTAAAACAGGCGGAAGGAGAGGTCTATGTAAATGTGGATTTTGCCCTGACAGCCAACGGAGTGATCCGCGCTTCCCTGGCCCAGGGAGATTTAACCGTATCGGATGTGTTTGATGTATCCAGCCTGGGTATTGGAGCCGATGGAATACCGGGATATCCGTTGGTCTCTGTATGGATTACAGGCGCAGACCTGAAAAATGCCTTTGAAGTGGACGCTTCCGTTACGGGTCTGATGTCAGCAGCCCAGCTGTATTTTACCGGCATGGAGTTTACATTCAATTCCAATCGGATGATCTTTAATAAGGTGACGGATTGCGCCCAGGTGATGGAGGATGGCACCCGGCTGGAAATCCAAGATGACAAGCTGTACCGGGTGGTGACCGGTCTGTACTGCGGCCAGATGCTGGGGGCAGTCAACGACCAGTCCTTTGGCATTCTGACCATCACACCCAGGGACGCGCAGGGAAATGCTATTACGGACCTGGAGGCCTACATCGTCCATGATAAAGACGGCAATGAAATCAAGGAGTGGTATGCCCTGACTTCTTATCTGCAGGACATGGGAACCATTTCGGAGGAGTACAGCCGGACCCAGGGCCGCAAGGTGGTGGATGAAAGCTTGAATCCCATCAACCTTCTGAAAGATCCCCGCCCTCTGACTTTGATTGTATGGGCAGTGGTGCTGGTGGTAATTCTGTTGCTGGTATTTGGAGTACGTGCGATCGTGCGCCGGTGTAAGAGAAGAAAAAAGGTAAAAGAATAGGCTAGAAGAAAGGAGCGGGCTGCCCGCTCCTTTTTTGCAAAATTATCGGAAAATCGAAAAAATAAAATTTTTGAAAAAAATACTTGCAATTTCTTTTTTTATCTGGTATAGTAAACAAGCGTGATGCGAATGGCTCGTTGGTCAAGCGGTCAAGACGCCGCCCTCTCACGGCGGAAACAGGGGTTCGATTCCCCTACGGGCTGCTGAAAACCTGAAATTGAAAGATTTCAGGTTTTTTTGTTGTGTAAAAAGTTATTGCGGGAAAATCTTGGGAAATTCTTGAAAAAAATAAACCCCGGGAAAGGCGGTTTTTCCTTGATTTTTCAGGCTTATATGGTATAATAAAATCAATTCGGGTTTCGAACAAATGTTTTAATGCAGGAACACAAAAAGGGAGATTTTTATGGCAAAGAAAACGACTTACGATGCAGACAGCATATCCGTGCTGGAAGGACTGGAAGCGGTGCGCAAGCGCCCGGGTATGTATATCGGCAGCGTATCCCAAAAGGGTCTGAACCATCTGATTTATGAGATTGTGGACAATGCGGTGGATGAGCATCTGGCCGGATACTGTTCCCATATCCGGGTGTATCTGGAGAAGGACGGCTCCTGTACCGTGGAGGACAATGGCCGGGGTATTCCCGTAGGTATGCATGCAAAAGGCATGTCAGCGGAGCGCCTGGTATTTACTACACTGCATGCGGGCGGTAAGTTTGATGATTCCGCATACAAGACCAGCGGCGGTCTTCACGGCGTGGGTTCGTCCGTAGTAAACGCCCTGTCCACTTATCTGGATATAGAGATCAGCAGAGAAGGAGCAGTACACCATGACCACTATGAGCGTGGTATTCCGACTATTGAATTGATCGACGGACTGCTGCCTATTCTGCGCAGGACCAAGGAGACCGGTACCAAGGTAAACTTCCTGCCGGATCCGGAGATTTTTGAGAAGACACGGTTTAAAGCAGACGAGGTGAAGAGCCGTCTCCACGAGACAGCCTATCTGAATCCGGAGCTGACCATTACCTTTGAGGATCGCAGAGGCGACCAGGTGGAGCATATTGAGTACCATGAGGAGAACGGTATCGTAGGCTTCGTGGAGGATCTGAACCGGAACAAAGAGAAGGTTCATGATGTGATTTACTTTAAAGGTGAGACGGAAGGGATCACTGTGGAGGGCGCGTTCCAGTATGTGAATGAGTTCCATGAGAATGTGCTGGGCTTCTGTAATAATATTTACAATGCGGAGGGAGGCACCCATCTGACCGGTTTCAAGACGATTTTTACTACGGTCATTAATAACTACGCCAGGGAACTGGGCATCTTGAAAGAGAAGGATGCCAATTTCACCGGTGCAGATGTGCGAAACGGTATGACAGCCGTGATTTCCATCAAGCATCCGGTGCCCCGGTTTGAGGGCCAGACCAAGACCAAGCTGGACAACCAGGATGCGGCCAAGGCCACTTCCAAGGTAGGCGGCGAGGAGATCGTCCGTTATTTCGACCGAAATCTGGAGACACTGAAGAATGTCATTGGCTGCGCAGAAAAGGCTGCCAAGATCCGCAAGACCGAGGAGCGGGCCAAGACCAATCTGCTGACCAAGCAGAAGTATTCCTTTGATTCCAACGGCAAGCTGGCCAACTGTGAGAGCAGAGATGCGTCCAAGTGCGAGATCTTCATCGTAGAGGGAGATTCTGCAGGCGGTTCTGCCAAGACAGCCCGAGACCGGAATTATCAGGCCATTCTGCCCATCCGAGGCAAGATCCTCAATGTGGAGAAGGCCAGCATTGATAAGGTTCTGGCAAATGCGGAGATCAAGACCATGATCAATGCCTTTGGCTGCGGATTTTCGGAAGGGTACGGCAATGACTTTGATATTACCAAGCTGCGTTATGACAAGATCATCATCATGGCCGATGCGGACGTGGACGGAGCTCACATCAGCACCTTGCTGCTCACTTTGTTCTACCGGTTCATGCCGGATCTGATCTACGAAGGACATGTATATCTGGCTATGCCGCCTCTTTACAAGGCCATGCCCAAGAACGGTCCGGAGGAGTATCTCTACGATGACAAGGCGTTGGAGCGTTACCGCAAGCGTCAGAAGGGTGCCTTTACCCTGCAGCGCTATAAGGGCCTTGGTGAGATGGATGCCCAGCAGCTGTGGGAGACCACTCTGGATCCCAAGACCCGGATCCTGAAGCGGATCGAGATCGAGGATGCCCGCATGGCATCCAATGTGACAGAGATGCTCATGGGTACGGAGGTACCGCCCCGCCGTGCATTTATTTACGAGCATGCCCAGGATGCGGAGCTGGATGTATAAAAAGGATTGAAATAACGAGGATTGAGATAAATGGAACAGATGCAGGAACAGATCATCCGGACAGAATATTCGGATTTGATGCAAAAATCATACATTGACTATGCCATGAGCGTTATCATTGCCCGTGCACTGCCGGATGCCAGAGATGGACTGAAGCCGGTACAGCGCCGGACCTTGTACGATATGTACGAGCTGGGCATCCGTTACGATAAACCCTATCGAAAATGTGCCCGTATTGTAGGTGATACCATGGGTAAATATCATCCCCACGGTGACAGCTCCATTTACGAGGCTCTGGTAGTTATGGCTCAGGATTTCAAGAAGGGACTGCCCCTGGTAGACGGCCACGGCAACTTCGGCTCTATCGAGGGCGATGGAGCTGCGGCTATGCGTTATACGGAGGCTCGCCTTCAGAAGGTGACCCAGGAGGCTTTCCTGGAGGACCTGGATAAAAATGTGGTGGACTTTATTCCCAATTTTGATGAGACAGAAAAGGAGCCTTCTGTGCTCCCGGTTAAGATCCCCAATCTGCTGGTAAACGGAGCAGACGGTATTGCGGTAGGTATGGCTACCAGCATTCCCCCTCACAATTTAGGCGAGGTCATTGATGCTGCCCGTGCCCTTCTGAAGGATCCCGAGCTGACCACCAGAGAGCTGATGGAGTATCTGCCGGGCCCGGATTTCCCCACAGGGGGCATTGTAGTAAATAAGGATGAGCTGGTGGATGTTTACGAGACCGGTATGGGCAAGATCAAGATCCGCGGCAAGGTTCAGGTGGAAAAGGTAAAAGGCGGAAAAGAGCTGCTGGTCATTACTGAGATTCCCTATACCATGATCGGTGCCAACATCGGCAAGTTCTTAAATGATGTGGCTGCTCTTGTTGAGTCCCGCAAGACCACGGATATCGTGGATATTTCCAACCAGTCTTCCAAGGAAGGCATTCGCATCGTGCTGGAGCTTAAGAGGGGAGCAGATGCAGAAAATCTGAAGAATCTGTTGTATAAAAAAACTCGTCTGGAGGATACCTTTGGTGTAAATATGCTGGCAGTTGCAGACGGCAGACCGGAGACCTTGAGTCTGCGTCAGGCACTGGAGTACAGCATTGAATTCCAGTATGAGCTGACCACCCGCAAGTATCAGACCATGCTGGCAAAGGAGCTGGACAAGAAGGAGATTCAGGAAGGCCTCATCAAAGCCTGCGATGTGATCGATCTGATCATTGAGATCCTTCGGGGAAGCTCTGATGTGAAGGAAGCAAAGGCTTGTCTGGTGGAAGGCAACACCGGCAATATTAAATTTAAGTCCAAGAAGTCCAAGGAGCTGGCTGCCCAGCTGCGCTTTACCGAGCGCCAGGCATCTGCAATTTTGGAGATGCGCCTGTATCGGTTGATCGGTCTGGAGATCAAGGCCCTGTTAAAGGAGCATGAGACTACTCTGAAGAATATTGCGCAGTACGAGGATATTCTGGAAAACCACAGCAGTATGACACGGGTCATTGACAAGGAGCTGGAGCGGTTTAAGAAGGAGTTTGCAGTTCCCAGAAAGACCGTTATTGAAAATGGTGCTGAGATTGTCTTTGAGGAAAAGAAGATAGAGGAGATGCCGGTGGTATTCCTCATGGACCGCTTCGGCTATGCCAAGGTGGTGGATGTGGCCACCTACGAGCGCAATAAGGAAGCGGCAGATGCGGAGAACCGCTACGTGATTTCTTGCATGAATACAGGACGCTTGTGCATCTTTACTGAGGCAGGCAAGATGCATACAGTAAAGGTGCTGGAGCTGCCTTATGGTAAATTCCGTGACAAGGGAGCGCCTATTGATAATTACAGCAACTACTCCAGCAGTGAGGAGCTGCTTGTGGGCGTGTGCAGCATGGAAAGCGCCAGGGACCGCAGGATTCTCTTTGCTACCAAGACCGGCATGATAAAGCTGGTGCCGGGTGCAGAGTTTGTAACTGCCAATCGTACCGTGGCTGCCACCAAGCTGGCAGAGGGTGACGAAGTGGTGAAAGTGATCCTGCTAGAAGGCAATGAGCAGGTAGTGCTGCAGAGTGCAGAAGGGTATTTCCTGCGTCTGTCACTGGATGAGATCCCCGAGAAGAAGAAGGCGGCTCTGGGTGTGCGGGGCATTAAGATGGGCCCGAAGGATTCCCTGGAGGCTGTGTATGCATATCCCAGCCGCACGGAGCTGACCATTATTTACAAAGAAAAAGAACTGACCTTAAATAAGATCAAGCCGGGAAGCCGGGACACCAAGGGAACTAGGGTGCGGGTGTAAGGCTGAGAGGAAAATCCTATGAAAATTACAGTAACCATGCCATTAAATGAGAGCCAGCGGACGAAGCTGGAGGCAGCTGCACCGGGGGCGGAGTTCTTGTACTGTGTGCCGATGGAGAAGGCACAGGAAGCCGTAACCATGAAAGCCATGCTGGAGTGTCAGACCCAGGAGCAGTTTGCGGATGCAGAGGTGATTCTGGGCAATGTAAAGCCAAGATTTCTGGCGGGCGCCAAAAGCCTGAAGTGGCTGCAGCTGAATAATGCAGGAACCGAAGGCTTCTGCGATGGAGCGCTGCCGGAAGGAGCGATTCTGACAAATGCGACCGGAGCCTATGGCCTGGCCATTTCCGAGCATATGATCGGCATGTTATTTGAGCTGCGCAAGAAGCTGCATTTATACCGGGACAATCAGTCAGAACATCTTTGGAGAAGTGAGGGACATGTGGGCGTCATCGAGGGCACTACCGTACTGGTGCTGGGCCTGGGTGATATCGGAACCACCTTTGCCCGTAAGATGAAGGCCCTGGGCTGCTACACCATCGGTGTGAAGCGCCGCCCGGGCGCGTGCCCTGCAGGAGTGGACGAACTGCATCTTTTGGAGGATCTGGACGAGCTGCTGCCAAGGGCCGATGTAGTGGCTTTAAGCATGCCGGGCAACGCCCAGACCCGTCACACCCTGGATGGGCGCCGGCTGGGACTTTTGAAGGAGAATGCGGTGATCCTCAATGTAGGCCGAGGTTCGGCTATTGATACCGATGCGCTCACAGAGGCACTGCAGGCAGGAAAGATTGCAGGAGCAGGTCTGGATGTGACAGATCCGGAGCCGCTGCCTTCGGATCATCCCTTGTGGGAGGCGCCGGGCGTGGTGATCACGCCTCATGTTTCCGGAGGTTTTTCCCTGCCGGAAACCCTGGAAAAGATCGTGGATATTTGTGCGGAGAATCTGATTCGCTATCAAAAGGGAGAGCCCCTTCGCAATGTGGTGGATCTGGAAACCGGGTATTGCAAATAAAAGACTTTCCAAGTTTTCCAAAATGTGATATAATTACATGCAATTTTACAGAAGTTTGCAGGAGGGTGTTATGGAGAACGAAGTAGTATCCAAAAATTTTATTGAACAGATGATAGATAAAGACTTGGCAGAGGGTGTTTATGACACCGTCCACACCCGGTTCCCGCCGGAGCCCAACGGCTATCTGCACATTGGACATGCCAAATCTATTTTATTAAATTACGGACTTGCACAGAAGTATGGCGGAAAATTCAATCTGCGTTTTGACGATACCAACCCTACCAAGGAGAAGACCGAGTTTGTAGAGTCTATCAAAGCCGATGTGGAGTGGCTGGGAGCAGAGTTTGAGGAACGTCTGTTCTTTGCATCTGACTATTTCCAGCAGATGTATGAGGCAGCTGTAAAGCTGATCAAGAAGGGCAAGGCTTTCGTGTGTGATCTGACTGCAGAGCAGATCCGTGAGTACCGGGGGACTCTGACTGAGCCGGGCAAGAACAGCCCCTACCGTGACCGCAGTGTGGAGGAGAATCTGGAGCTGTTTGAAAATATGAAGAATGGCATGTATGGGGACGGAGAGAAGGTGCTCCGTGCCAGGATCGATATGGCTTCTCCCAACATGAACATGCGTGACCCGGTTATTTATCGTGTGGCTCATATGCATCATCACAATACCGGTGACAAATGGTGCATCTACCCCATGTATGATTTTGCACATCCCATCGAGGATGCCATTGAGCATATTTCCCACTCTATCTGTACTCTGGAGTTCGAGGACCATCGTCCCCTGTACGACTGGGTAGTAATAGAGCTGGAATACGATCAGCCGCCCCGTCAGATCGAGTTTGCAAAGCTGTATCTGACCAATGTGGTGACCGGTAAGCGTTATATTAAGAAACTGGTAGAAGAGGGCATCGTGGACGGATGGGACGATCCCCGTCTGGTATCCATTGCAGCACTGCGCAGGAGAGGTTTTACGCCTGAGTCCATTAAGCTGTTTGTGGAGCTGTGTGGTGTGTCCAAGAGCCAGTCTTCTGTAGACTATGCCATGCTGGAGTACTGCATCCGCGAGGACCTGAAGCTGAAGAAGCCCCGCTACATGGCAGTGCTGGATCCCATCAAGCTGGTCATTGACAATTATCCCGAAGGACAGGTGGAATATCTGGATGCAGCCAACAACCTGGAAAATGAGGAGCTGGGCAGCCGTAAGATTCCCTTCTGCCGGGAGCTGTATATTGAGCGGGAGGACTTCATGGAGGAGCCGCCGAAGAAATACTTCCGTCTGTTTCCGGGCAATGAAGTGCGCCTGATGCATGCGTATTTTGTAAAATGTGAGAGCTTTGTAAAAGACGAGACCGGCAAGGTAGTGGAAGTACACTGTACCTATGACCCGGAGACCAAGGCAGGCAGCGGCTTCGAGGGCCGCAAGGTAAAGGGAACCATTCACTGGGTACCCGCACCCTATGCAGTGACTGCAGAGGCTCGTCTGTATGAAAATATCATCGATGAGGAGAAGGGCGTTTACAATGAGGATGGCAGTCTGAACCTGAACCCCAATTCTCTGACTGTAGTTGAGAAGGCTTATCTGGAGCCGGCTTTTGCAGGTGCGAAGGCCTATGACAGCTTCCAGTTTGTCCGCAACGGCTTCTTCTGCGTAGATGCCAAGGACAGCACAGATGACAAGCTGGTCTTTAACCGGATCGTTTCTCTGAAGAGCTCATTTAAGCTGCCGAAATAAAGACCGGAGCAGATTCCGGCTTTGCAGTGAACAGGAGAGTGTTCCATGAACGAACTGACCATTCACTTAAGCCCCAAGAGCAATGTGCCCATGTATGAGCAGCTCTACGAATATATCAAAGAGGATATTCAGCAGGGACGGCTGATAGCCGGCAAGCGTCTGCCGGCCAGCAGAGCTTTATCCCGGTATCTGGATGTGAGCCGGAGCACGGTAGATCTGGCTTACCAGCAGCTGCTGTCTGAAGGATATATCGAAGCGGTTCCCCGTAAGGGCTATTATGTATGTCAGATTGAAGAATTATATCATATAGCAAAGACTCAGACTCCTCCCGCAGAGACACCAAAGCGGGAGGAGTATTCCTATTTGTACGATTTTTCCCCCAGCGGTATTGACCTGGACAGTTTTCCCTACAGTGCCTGGCGGAAAATTACAAAGAATACGATTCTGGATGACAACAAGGAGATGTTTCAGCTGGGAGACCCTAAGGGGGACCTGGAGCTGCGGGAGACCATTTGCAGCTATCTGCACCAGGCCCGGGGCGTCAACTGTACGCCGGAGCAGGTGATCGTGGGCGCCGGAAATGACTATCTGCAGCTGCTGCTATCCGCTGTCCTGGGTACCAACCACCGGATCATCATGGAAAATCCCACCTATCAGCACGCCAGAAGGATTTTTGAGCAGCTGGGCTATGAGGTGGCCACAGTTTCCATGGACAGCCAGGGCATGGACATGGAAGAGCTGCGCCGCAGCGGCGGAAACATTGCCTATGTGATGCCTTCCCACCAATTTCCCCTGGGAATCGTCATGTCCATCAAGCGGCGGCTGGAGCTGCTGGCCTGGGCAAGTGAGGCAGAGGGCCGCTACATCATTGAGGATGATTACGACAGTGAGTTTCGATACAAAGGAAAGCCCATTCCGGCTTTGCAGGGAAGTGATGTGAAAGGCCGGGTCATTTATCTGGGAACCTTCAGTAAATCTATTGCACCGGCTATTCGTATCAGCTATCTGGTATTGCCCCAGGGACTCCTCCGGCAGTGCAAGCAGGCTTTGTCCCGGTTTTCCTCTACTGTGTCCCGCATCGACCAGACTATTTTGAACAGCTTCATCAAAGAGGGCTATTACGAGCGGCACCTGAATAAAATGCGCGGGATTTACAGGCGCAAGCACGATGTGTTGCTGGGCTGTATGAAGCAGCTGGGTTCCATCTGCCGCATTGAGGGAGAATACGCGGGCGTACATATCCTGGTGGAGTTTACAAACGGGATGACAGAGCAGGAGGCTATCGAGCGGGCCCGGTCTGTGGGTGTGAAGGTATATCCCCTGTCGGATTATTACCGGGCTGGAGCGGAGAATCCCTCGCTTTATCGGGTGCTTATGGGATACGCGGTGCTGACGGAAAAACAGATCGAAGAAGCAGTAGAGCGATTGAAAAAAGTGTGGTTAAAGTAAGGAGGAAATAAATGAAAACAATCAGCGTTCTCTCTATTGGAAATAGTTTCAGCCAGGATGCCCAGAGATACCTGCACGATCTGGCAAAAAAAGAAGGCGTAAGTCTGGAAGCGGTAAACCTGTATATCGGAGGCTGCTCTTTGGAGCACCATTTCCGCAATATGCTGGGCGATAAGAAGGAATACCATTTAGAGATAAACGGACATGATGCCAATGGTTTTCGGACAAGTATAAAGGAGGCTCTTTTGGCCCGGTCCTGGGACTATGTTACAGTCCAGCAGGCCAGCCATCATTCCTATCAGGAATGGACTTATCAGCCTTACATGGGAGAATTGGTAAACTATATCCGCAGGATGTGCCCTCAGACTAAGGTTCTGGTTCACCAGACCTGGGGCTATGAAAGCGGAAGCCAGCGGCTTATGGATCAGGGTTTTGAGACCTATGAAGAGATGTTTGCAGAGGTAAAGGGCTGCTATCAAAAGGCTGCCAGAGAGGTGCAGGCGGACGGAATTTTGCCCTGCGGTGAGGCATTTGCATATGCTTTGCAGCATGGCATTGGAAAAGTCCATCGAGATACCTTCCACGCCAGTATGGGAGTCGGAAGGCTGATCCTGGCTATGGTGTGGTATGGATATCTCACCGGAAACCCGGTAGACTCCATTGATTTTAGGGATCTGGATCGGGAAGTCAGGGAAGAAGAGTATGCGATCGCCAAAGAAGCAGTGAAATTTGCACTGGCACAGAATAATTAACAAGAAAAGAAAAAAGAGCCGTGGCCCGTTGGTATAAAACCCGTGGGCAACGGCTTCTTTGTTGCTGCAAAAGGTTATTCGGACAGCTCTTCTGCAATTTCTTCTGCCATTTCAGCAGCCTCTTCTTTTACTTCTTCTACAATCTCAGCAGCTTCTTCCTTTATTTCAGCGGCAGCCTCGGTAACCTTTTCAGCCAGAGTCTCAGCGGGGGTATCCGCAGCAGGAGTAGTGCCTAAGGAAACATAGCCACGCTTGGAAGAAATGTCTTCGTCCAGGTCTTCATCGAAATCCTCTTCAAAGTCCTCATCGAAATCTTCCAGTTCCGGATCTGCTGCAAAGAATTTTTTGTAAAGAGCATAGGCAGCTACTGCAATACCACCGATAACAGCTGTGGTTGTAAGAAATCTACCAAATTTTTTCATGGATAAAACTCCTTTCTATTCTTCCTTTTTTATCTGTTGAAAACAGTTTCTTTTCTCAATGGAAATATACTATATTGTAATACGAAATACAGCAAAAAGAAAGAAAATTTTAATAAAAATTTTGTTGTTTTTCTATAAAAAGTATATTACTCTAGTAGAGAAGGGTGCAAAGTTTATCCTTATTTTTTTCGGTTTTGATGAATTTTATTCAATAGATACAGTCAGAGCACGATTCGTGTGTGGAGAGGATTAAAAAATGAAACAGATTATTTTGGCTTCGGCTTCCCCCAGGAGGAAAGAACTGCTGGGCCTTTTGAATACAGAATTTCAAATTTTTCCAGCTGTGGGAGAGGAAGTTTTGACAACCAGTGACCCGGCCCGGGCAGTGCAGGAGCTTTCCGGTCAGAAGGCCCGGGAGGTAGCCTGTAGAATTTTCGCAGAGACAGAAGGAGAAGTCCTTGTTATAGGTGCGGATACCGTGGTGGCTCTGGATGGAGAGATTTTAGGAAAGCCGGGCAGCTTGGAGGAGGCTTTTTCCATGATTGAGAAGCTTCAGGGGCGTACCCACAGTGTGTTCACCGGTGTGACCGTGATTGACAGAGATGTCTCAGGGCAGGAACGGAGCCGCACCTTTGCAGAGGAAACTTTTGTTACGGTATCACCCATGACGGAAACACAGATCTGGACTTATGTAAACCGTGGAGAATCTCTGGACAAGGCCGGAGCCTATGGGATTCAGGGCGTGTTCGGCGCGTTTGTGGAAAGCATTCAGGGAGACTACAACAATGTGGTGGGTCTGCCTGTGTCCCGGCTTTACCGGGAATTATATGACATGGGAGTAGATTTGCTGGCAACCGCAGAAGCTAAAACAGGACAGGCTTAGAGCAGGAGGAATGGACGGATGATAAAAGCTTGCATTTTTGATTTGGATGGAACTCTTTGTGACAGTGTGGTTTCCATCGGGACCTGTGTGAACCATGTGCTGGAAGAGTTTTCACTGCCTCAGATAGAGATGGAGAAGTATAAGATCTTTGTGGGGGATGGTGTGCATCAGCTGATTGTACGGGCCCTGGCATATGTGAAGGCGGATGAGGCGCTGGTAGAGCCGGTGCAGAAGCGATATCTGGAGCGGTTTCAGGAGGAATGCCTGTATGAGGTGCGCCCCTATGAAGGCATCCGGGACATGCTGCAGGCCATTCGGGAGAGAGGCATTCCTATGGCAGTATTGTCCAACAAGCCCCATGAGAATACAAAGAAAGTGATTGCCGCGCTTTTTGGAGAGGATTTGTTTACCCTGGTGCGGGGACAGCAGGCAGGAGTTCCCAGAAAGCCGGATCCGGCGGGAGCCCTTCTGGAGGCACGGGAGCTGGGTGCAGCGCCCGAGGAATGTCTGTATGTGGGTGATACTGCCACAGACATGCAGACAGGCAATACAGCAGGCATGCAGACCGTTGGTGTGCTGTGGGGCTTTCGGGACCGACAGGAGCTTAAGGAAAGCGGGGCCAAGCATATCATCGGGCAGCCCATGGAGCTGATTGGCCTGCTGCATTTATAGGAGAACAGTATTATGAGTATTAAGTTGGTTGTAACAGACATTGACGGAACCCTGCTTCCGGAAGGAACAGATAAGATCAACCCGGCTATGTTTGAGGCGATTTTGCAGTTAAAGGAAAAGGGCATTGTGTTTGCGGGAGCCAGCGGCCGCCAGTTTCACAGCATGGAGACTCTTTTTGAGCCGGTAAAAAAGGACATGATCTTTATTGCGGAGAATGGAGCCTATATTCACTGCCGCGGCGTAGATATCCAGGAGTGGGTTATGAGTCGGAAGCAGGTGGTGCGCCTGGTGGAGCAGCTGCGAAAGGTTCCCGGCGGCTGCATTACCCTGAATGCCAAGGATGCCTTTTATGTGGAGCACGAGGATCTAAAATTTCTGGATCTGATTTCAAACGGCTATCACAATCTGGTCTATCAGGTGGATGATGTGCTGGCAGTGGATACGGAAGTGATCAAGGTTTCTCTATACATGGAGAAGGGCATCGAAGAGATGGCAAAGGAAATCGTGCCTCAATGGGAGGATACCTTTACCTGTGCCATCGCAGGTGATATCTGGCTGGATTTTATGCATGCAAAGGCAAATAAGGGCAATGCACTGAAATCCGTACAGAAGACCCTTTCCATTTTGCCGGAAGAGACCATGGCTTTTGGAGATAATTTAAATGATATTGCCATGCTGCAGTGCGCAGGGGAGAGCTATGCCGTGGGCAATGCCAGAAAAGAAGTAAAAGCAGTGGCAAAGCATGTGGCGGACACCAATGTAAATGACGGTGTGCTGAAGGTGATCCGCACCTTGTTGGAGACAGAATAGATACAGGAGGTTTTGGTCATGGGAGAGTATTCCGATCGTTGTTTGGAGATGTTTTTAAAGAAGCAGGGCCAGCTCTTTGATGAGCCGGTGGCAGAGACCCCGGAAGAAGCAGAAGAATTTCTGGAGGACTGCATGGCTGTAGTGGTAAAGTCCAAGAAGGAAGTCATGGCTTATCTGGAAGAAGCCGGTCTGGATTTGAGCGAAGCAGAGGATCTGGAAGATATTGCAGAGGTGTTTGATCTGGAGGATGGCACCTATTTGATCGTAGAAGCTTAAGGAGGCAATGAGCCTATGAGATTTATGCACCTGTCGGATCTGCATCTGGGAAAAGTGGTGGGAGGTTTCTCCATGCTGGAGGACCAGGCCCATATGCTGAAGCAGATCGTGGAGTATGCCCAGAAGGAGCAGGTGGATGCCGTGGTGGTGGCAGGAGATGTGTATGACCGCTCGGTGCCCCCGGCCCAGGCAGTGCAGCTGCTGGATGCTTTTTTAAGTGCATTGATCGAAAAGAAAATCCGGGTGTTGTTGATCGCCGGGAATCATGACAGCGCAGAGCGTCTTTCCTTTGCGGGAGAGATTCTGGAGAAGCAGGGGCTTACCATTGCGGGAAAGGCCCAGTCGCCCTTGAAAAAAGTTACTTTTCAGGACCCGTATGGAGAAGTGACTTTTTTCTTGCTGCCCTTCGTGAAGCCTTTGGCAGAGAATACCCAGCAGCTGGTGGACCAGCTGCTGGCAGGGGAAGAGATCGACCGGGCGAAGCGAAATGTGTGCGTGGCCCATTTATTTGTGACGGCCTCCGGGTCTGAGCCGGAGCGGTCAGATTCCGAGAGCTGCCTGTATGTGGGCGGCTTGGACAACGTGGATGCCTCCAGCTTTTCGGCCTTTGATTATACGGCCCTGGGCCACATTCACAAGTCTCAGCGGATGGGACAGGGAAACGTGATCTACGGCGGCTCTCTGCTGAAATATTCCTTTTCAGAGGTACTGCAGGACAAACGGGTGCCGGTGGTGGAATTAAAAGAAAAAGGAAACATAGAAATAGATTGGGTGAAATTTGCGCCCTTGCATGACATGCGCAAAATCAGGGGACGGCTGGAGGAGCTGCTGCGGGAAGATGTGATCGCGCTGGCAGATCCCATGGATTACCTGTGCGTGGAGCTGACCAACGAGGAGGAGCTTATCGACCCCATGGGTCAGCTGCGCAGTGTGTATCCCAATGTAATGCAGATGATCTTGCAGAAAAATCAGAATCGGGAGCTGGAGTACAGCCGGGTTCATGTGCAGGAGCAGAAGAAATCTCTGCCGGAGCTGTACGAAGAGTTTTTTGAGGATGTAACGGGGCGGGAGCTGGATGAGAATCGGCGCCAGGTGGTATTGGATGTGGCCGGAAAGGCAGGAGGAGTAGAAGAATGAGACCGAAACGACTGCAGGTCAGTGCCTGGGGGCCCTATGCAGGCCAGGTGACCATAGATTTTGAACAGGTGACCCGGGAAGGGATCTATCTCATTACCGGTCCTACCGGTGCGGGAAAAACGGCTCTTTTTGATGCCATCGCATTCGCTCTTTACGGAAATGTAAGCGGCCAGGTGCGGGAAAAGGACAGTCTGCGCAGTGATTTTGCAGATGTGAACCAGCCCACCTTTGCAGAGCTTTCTTTTTCCCACAAGGGAAAAGAATATGTGATCCGCCGGAGCCCTCGATATGAGAGGCCAAAGAAGCGGGGCGAGGGCGTGATGATGGAGCCCGAGACCGCCTATCTGCAGGGAGAGGACGGCCTCCTGGTGCAAGGAGCCTCTGAGGTCACTGAGCAGGTGAGAAGCCTGCTGGGACTGGACTATCGCCAGTTTAAGCAGCTGTCCATGATTGCCCAGGGAGAATTTATGGAGCTGTTGACAGCCTCCTCCAAGGAACGGACCCAGATTTTGCGGGACGTGTTCGGTACAGAGCAGTACGAACGGTTTCAGCAGCTGCTGACAGAGCGGGCAAAAGAATTGTATGTGCAGATCCAGGAGCAGCGCCACCGCATGGAAGAGGCGGTAGGAGCTGTACTGGATGAATCTCCCCGCTGGCAGGAGCTGGCTCAGGGGCCGAATTATGCCTGGGGCCGGATTCTGGAGTATCTAAAGGAGAGCCAAAAACAGGAGAAAAAAGAGATCGCCAGTCTGGAGAAACAGATTCTGCAGCTGGAGGAAAGCTATAAAGAATTGGTAGAAGCAGTGTCTGCCGCCCGGGTTCAGGGGCAGCAGCTGGAAGCGTACAGACAGGCCCTGCTGCAGCTGAAGCAGCTGGAGGAGAAGAAGCCTGCAGTAGAAGCGAAAAAAGAGGAGCTGCAGCTGTGGAAAAAGGCGGCGCCTCTGCGGGTATATCTTCAGGAAAAGGCGAAGCTTCGCTGCCAGCAGGAGGAATATTTGCAGGCAGACGGGGCATACCAAAAAGAAAAGCAGCAGTATGAGCGGCTGGATGACCTGCATAGGAAAGCAGCGGCAGGCATTTTGGCCAGTGACCTTGCAGAGGGGCAGCCCTGTCCCGTGTGCGGTTCCCTGCAGCATCCCAGGAAGGCTCAGCTGCCGGCGGAGGTGGCCACAGAGAGCCAGCTGAAGGCCATGAAGCAGAGCTGTGAGAAAAAGGCCCGGGAGACCTCCCGCCTGCAGGAGCAGTGCGCGGGAGCCTATGGCAGACTTCAGCTGCAGGAGCAGCAGTTAAAGGAGCAGGTGCCGGAGCTCTCGGATGAAGCCGGCAGAAAGCAGCTACTCATGCTGGCAAAGCAGCCCCAGCCGGACACCGCAGGTATGGAAGAACAGATCATCCGGTTTGAAGCCCAGCTGCAGCGGCAGCAGGAGCGGCTTCAGCAGCTGGAGCAGGAAAATAAACAGCTGACCCGGGAGCGGCAGCCGGAAGAGGCTTTTGCGGAATTTCGACTGGAACTGCAAAAAAAGGAAGAACAATTGCAGTCCCTGGAGACAGACCGCAGAGCATTGCATCAGAAAAAGGAGCGGCTGGCAGCTAAGAACCTTTCCAATCAGCGGGCCTTTGCATCCCTCCAGGAGCGCTCCGGCAAACGGGAAGCCCTGGAGCAGCAGTACGGGGTGGTCAGTGATCTGGAAAAGGCCGCCAAGGGACAGAATCCCAAGCGTCTGGTGTTTGAGCAGTATGTACTGGCGGGATTTTTCGAGGAGATCCTGGCGGCAGCCAACCAGCGGCTCCAGCGGATGACAGAAGGGCGCTATTTACTGTCCAGAGCTCGTCAGGTGTCCGATGCCAGGACCAAGGAGAGCATGGAACTGCAGGTGCTGGATGCCTATACAGGCAAATACCGGTCAGCCAAGACCCTGTCCGGAGGAGAATCCTTCAAGGCGGCTCTGTCCATGGCCCTTGGCATGTCGGATGTGATCCAGGCCTATGCCGGCGGTATCGAGATCGAAGCGCTGTTTTTGGACGAGGGCTTTGGCACCCTGGATCAGGAGTCCCTGGATCAGGCCATTCATGTGCTCATGTCCCTGAGTTCAGGCCGGCGCAGTATTGGGATCATCTCCCATGTGGGTGAGTTAAAGGAGCGGATTTCCAGACAGATCGTGGTGGAAAAGACCAATCAGGGAAGTCTGGTATCTCTGCAGTATTAAAGATTTAGGAAGTTAAGAAAGAGAACAGAGCATGAGACAAAGAAATACAAAACAGACACAGGCCACATGGAAGCGGACAAAGAGGCTGGCAGTCATACTGGTGACCCTCTTGTGCCTTGGCCTGTCCGGCTGCTCCGGGCTTGACAATACAGAAATTGTGCTGACTACGGGCCTTTCCGGAAATCAGCTGTTCAAGGTGGGCAGCAGCGCATGCACACTGCCCGAGGCCATGATTTATGTGGATGCCTATGTGGAGCAGTATGAAACTGTCTATGGTGTGGAGATGTGGAGCCATGATTTTGGCGGCATCACATTTGAAGAATATGTAAAGAACGATGTGATATCCCAGCTGGCCACCGTCAAGGCCATAACCCTTCTGGCTGAGGAATATGAAGTGGCTTTGAATGAAGAGGAAGAGGAGCAGGTCAAAGAAGCGGCCAAAGAGTACTATGAATCTTTGGGCCAGGAAGAACGGGATTGGATGAAACTGAAAGAAAAGAATGCAGAGGCCCTGTTCTATGACCATCTGTTGGCCGAAAAGGTCTATGAGGAAATCACTAAGGATGTAAATACCGAGGTCAGTGATGATGAGGCCCGGGTAATTACCGTCCAGCAGATATTTTTAGAGACCACCCGTGCGGGAGAAAGCGGCCAGGAGGCTCTTTCCCCGGAAGAAAAGCAGGAGGTTTATGAGCGGGCCCGGGATATCCTGATGCAGATCGAAGAAGGCCGTGAATTTCAGATCCTTGCCTCCGTTTATCATCAGGGAGAAGAACAGAGCACGGTTACCTTTGGGCGAGGCGAAAGAGAGTAGGCCTACGAAGACGTGGCCTTTGCCCTGGAAAAAGACCAGGTGAGCCCTATCATCGAGACCCAGAAGGGATATTATATCCTGAAATGTACAGAGAATTTTAATCGGGAAGCCACGGAGGAAAATAGGGTCACCATGCTGGAAAAACGCCGGGACACGGTATTTAGTCAGGTGTATGACGAATTTATTGCCAACGAGCCCTCCGAATTCAATACCCGCCTCTGGAAAAAGGTCAGCCTGGAAAATCATACTCTTGAGCATACAGGCGAGAATTTCTTTACTATTTATGAAAAATATTTCGGTGAATAAAACATGTGCTCCCCAGGCCATAGACGGTCTGGAGGAGCGCTTTTTATTTACAAAGTAGGGGGATTATGGCAAAATGGAGGTAGGTAGTTGTCCAAGGAAAAAGCGTTTTCTGATGAGGAAAAGGAGGAGAATTCATGAGAGTACATAAAAGAAAGATGGGAATTTTAATACTTTTTATATTGTTGTCATGCTTGCTCACATCCTGTTACAGATCTACGGTAAAAGAAGCATCTGAGTATGATTCGTTTCGAGAGGATATGAAAGAACAATATGAGCGGCTATACGAATTTTTACCGGAACTTGGCGATAAAAGCTGTATAGAGGATATGTATCTTTATTATTGGTCGGGAGATTTATTTGATTCATATCATACCATCTATTTAAATTGTGTATATTCGGAAGAAGAATACGAAAAAGAGGAAAAACGGTTAAAGGAATTGTTTGCTGATTCCTCTCAAATAAATTCGGACTCTTTTGAATATGAATCGCTAGGCGGTGGTGGATATACGTCATGGACACACGTGTTTCACAAATATGTATTATTTGAAAAGGAAAATTTGCGCATTGTTTATATCGATCTGTTTGAGGACAGCTTACATGGTAGAAGTACCAAAATTCCGGACGAGTATCTTCCGAAAGACCTGGTAGAAGTAAGAAAAACCGGTAGCATTCCCCCAGATAATTGGTATGAGTATGAGGATGCAGTGGAGAATAAATGAAAAACGTGTCAGGGAAGATTAGAGGTTCTAAAGGAGAAAAAATGGATTTAAAGACCGTCAAAGAACTTTGTATGGGTTTGGGAGAAGTGGAAACATTCAAAGAGAATCCGGAATTTTTTGGAAACATGGAACTGATGATAAGAACACCCAAGCAAACAGGCCTATGTATTGTATCCGATCGGGGGGAGTTTTTATGCTATGTACAGAAGGAATTACTCTTTGCTAAAAAGCAGATTTCCCTTAGCCAAATTTTAGAGGCCGAAGACAGTGTATGTTTTGCATCGCTGGAAGAAGCCATAAATTATCTAAAAGCCCATATTCAAGTCATAGAAAAGCAATGATTGAATTGCTGAGGTGACAAGAGATAAGGAAGTGGGAGGAATGTAAATGAAGCTTAAAATTCACCTGGAAAACACCTCTTTACCGCCGGGAGAATATGAGCTTTTGTTGATAAATGAATTAAAAGAGCCGGCTCCAATACATACTGCTGTGGCTTCAAAATTTCTGGTTCGCGCCGCTTAATATGCTATTGATGAGGGCTGAGGCCGATTGGTATAAACGACTTATTCCAACAACAATAACATGTAGATGAAAAGGCCTCATTCAAGAGGACACGGAGCTTTTTGTGGAATTTGGGATTTGTTATTATCCATTCTATTGGGAAAGCGAGAGAAATGCAGAAGCAGTATTGTGAGTAGTTGAAAGAAGATGTTACAGAGGCTTTGAGTGATGAAAGTATCAGGAGGGACGCAAATGTTGACAATTCTTGTAAAAAACTTCAGTGAAGATTATCAGATATTTTTGAATGAAACAAAACTGTTACCAAAGCGAAAGGGTGACCATGCAAAGTTTAGTTGTGACCTTTCCTCGGGAAAATATTTGATTTGTATAAAGAAAGAGGCAAGATCGCTCAAAGCGCTGGACATTCTGGAGTATTATATTTCATCTCCGGGAGAAGAGGCGGTTATGATTTCTCGAAGTGCCAGCAAAGTAGATGTGCAGATTCAAGCGGAGGTCTGCCATGGTGCAGAAGAGGTGGAGATTATATTTGATGCAGATACAAACAAAGTAACACAGACTACAGGCCAGTGTGTTCTGTTAAAGGAAGAGTGCTATAAGGATGAGGCTGTCAGACGTAAGCTGTGCAAATACATAGAATTACCGGTTATGATATTGGGAGGAATCGTTTTTGTTCCGTTATGGGTTGTCAGTGTTTGTGTTTTGATAACAGATTTTAGTGGGTTATCGATTTTGCTTCTCGCATTAAGCAGCCTTCTTGTTGCGCTTTGGATTGGTTTTATCCATAGAACTGCGAGGCGGTAGAAAGGCAATTTTGTCGGGGATGATCCAGATTAATGAATGAAATGCTAAATAAATTAGTGTTTTGAGTTTGATTGATTTAGACAGTTGGCTTTTTGCATATGTTGTAAATAGGAAAATGTGTCTCGTAGGTTATAAAATGATTTACACTCTCTATTCATACAAATTCTTACTTTGTAGCAGTTGATTTTAGACTTTAACTAGCGGCAGCAATAAGAAGCTCTAAGAAAGGAAAGCGAGAGGCTATTATTGCCGAGATAATGTATATTGGTATTATATTATCGGCTGTTAATACGTTGTTTTAATTACAAATCAAAATAGCATCGGCTGGTATAACTGTTTGTGTGTGTGCTGTGTTTAGTTTTACTATTTCACACTTTTCTCCGAAAGATTATGAAAAGCATTTTGTTGGACATTATGTGACTATTCTTACTGTATATGGAGTTGCAATAAAAAATTTTGTCAGCAAACAAACGAAAGGATTAAAGCCATAATGAAAAGAGAGATAATCTGTATGATAGGAAGCATATTAAATGGAATACTATTTGTTTTTTGGGTAATTATTTTTGTTACATTTCCAATTTTTGAAAAATGGATTCTTATGAAGGGAAAATGGACTATAGTTTTAAGCTTAATGCTTGCTATATTTTGCCTTGTGATCGGAAAATGTATCTTTAAATTAGACTTAGAGTGTTTGTTTTTAAAGTATGAAATAGCAGAAACAACACGCTTGGAACGAAATCTTCTGAGAGGGGCGGTTTCAATTTTCCTTTGTACATGTCTTTTTACCTGGGGCAGTGTTGTTGTGTATAATGCTTTGGGGATAGCAATGTCGGAGGGGCAAAAAATTCGTCATGCATTGATTCCGTGGGTAATAAATAGTAGTTCTGTGGCTGGTACAGCATGTGTTTTGGCATACAAATATTATCAAATTATAAAATAGAGTGCTGGAGTGAGACGAAAAAGTGAGACATGATTTGTGGAATCATATGCATAGAAACAAGAGATAAAATTCATGACGAGTCTGATTTTGACATTGAGTTTTTAAAAACTTTTCATGAGGGCTTGTTTTGAGAGCCTTTTTAACAACTAAATCAAAACCTCTGTCCTTCCTTGGATTCATGAAACGTCCTCACAAGTTAGATGGTGTTAGAATATAAATAGTACAAGTCAAAATGAGAATTCCTTATTAGAAAAATCATGGTATAATGTAGGTACCGCACTGAAGGAGGATCTCATTATGGCAAAGCACTATGACAAACAGTTTAAACTTGATGCAGTCCAGTATTATCATGATCACAGGGATTTAGGGCTGCAGGGTTGTGCTACAAATTTAGGAATCAGTCAG
>JAFTZF010000030.1 GCA_017464645.1 Lachnospiraceae bacterium
AGTACGATCAAGGCAAACGGTATCAACCGAAATTCCATACGCTTCTTCTGTTTAATTCTACGACTGGCTTTCATGATAACCGTTCTCCTTCCTTTTTGGCTTTTTCAGCGGGGTTCTTCTTTATTATAAAGCTTTTAACAGTATTTTGCAATTTTTTTATGAAAAAAAATAACAACTTTCTAAATTGCTGGTACAATATCATCCCCAGCAGCACGGCGAGCAGGGCAAAGCCCCGAATCATTCCATCATTTTCAAGATATATCAGTTGGAACAGCAGAAAACCGTAAATGATCCAGTAAGCCAGATCCTCAAGAGCCACCCAAAACGTCCCATGGCGAATCAGGCTGCGAAATAAGCGGAGTCCCTCGTACATACAGGCCATCAGAATCCCCCAGAAAAAGGCCCGCACAAAAAAATCCAATTCTGCAACAATGCGGCCGCTCATAGGCATTACTTAAAGAGGCGGCCCAGCAAAGATGCGCCTGCCTTATGATAATCCGTCACTTCCGAATAGGTCAGACTGTCAATGCGTCCTTCAATATCCACCTCACCCTTCTCCAGTGTCAGGCGGTTCACATGCAGATCAGCTCCCTTGATATTCAGCATGCCCTGTTCTGTCTCCAGCAGGACCTCTGATATATCAAAGGAGATGACATCCACCACCCCACTGATAGTACCTGTCCTTCTATTATTCAGCAAAAGCTTGTGCGGCTTTGTATAAGATTTCTCTTCCAAAAAAATACCCCCTAACATACTCAACTACTGTTAAATATATTAAGGGGTGTCTCATTTTATGTCTAAATGTATTTATACAGCTCTTTCGCTTCGTCTTTTTTTGAAGTATCCTGTACATCCAACACTTCGACTTTTACAGATCGGGTGCCAAACTGAATCTCAATCTGATCTCCGACTTTTACATCCAGAGATGCCTTTGCCACCTTGCCATTTACCATCACGCGGCCCGTGTCACAGGCCTCATTGGCAACGGTGCGGCGCTTGATCAGCCTGGAAACCTTTAAATACTTGTCCAAACGCATAGCTTAGTTGATAGCGTCCTTTAATGCCTTTCCTGCTTTGAACTTGGGAGCCTTGGAAGCTGCGATCTTCATAGCTTCGCCGGTGTGGGGATTTCTTCCCTCTCTGGCTGCTCTCTCGCTGGTCTCGAAAGTACCAAAGCCTACCAGCTGGATCTTCTCACCTTTCTTTAATTCTTCTGTAACAACATCTGTGAAAGCCTTTAAAGCCTTCTCTGCATCTTTTTTAGACAGCTCGGTCTTCTCTGCGATAGCTGCAATCAGTTCTGTTCTGTTCATGTGTGTGTTCCTCCTAATTCATAAATAGATAAATACGCGAACGATATGCTACTCCCTGTGTAGTTTATAATCCATACCTTCCTACCTATTTATACTCGTTTCTGTAATGTTTGTCAAGGATTTTCAGCCTTTCTGCGGGCTTTGTCCTCTTTTTCCTGCTTTTTAATGGCTTCCCATCTGGCCAGGCCCTCTTCGGGTGTGCCTGCCTGCTCTCCCCCAAATACATGGGGATGACGGCGAACCAGCTTCTCTGCCAGACCGTTTACCACATCCTCTATGGTAAACCGGCCTTCCTCAGCTGCGATCTGGCTGTGCATGAGTACCTGGAGCATCACGTCCCCCAGCTCCTCACACAGATTTTCATCATCCTTGTTCTCAATAGCCTGAACCACTTCTTCGCTCTCGTCCCGCAGGCATTTGATCATGGACTCGTGGGTCTGGGCTCTGTCCCAGGGGCAGCCGTGGTCGCTGCGCAGCTCCGCCACAATGTGAAGCAGTTCTTCATAGGTATATCGCTTTTCCATGGTGTCTCCTTATAACATCTTGTTGATCATAGCCATAACTTCCTGGCCAAGAGCCGCAGACTTGGCATCTGCATCCTCCAGAGAAGTGCCTTTGATTCCGTAGTAGAATTTTACTTTCGGCTCTGTACCGGAAGGACGAACGCACAGCCACGCATCGTCTGTCAGGTCATAGTACAGTACATTGGAGGAGGGAAGTCCGGTGGCCTTCACTTCGCCGGTGGCCATATCCTTAATGGTATCCTTCTTGTAGTCACGGGCGGACAGCACCTTGTAGGAACCGATCTGCTCCGGCGTATTGGTGCGCAGGGTCTCCAGGATCTCCTGGATCTTCTGAAGGCCTTCGATACCCTTTAAGGAAACGGACTGAATGTCATCCTTGTAGTAGCCGTATTTCTCATACATGGCGATCATGGCATCCCACAGTGTCATGTTCCTGGTCTTGTAGTAAGCTGCAGCTTCGCACAGAGCCATGGTCGCTACGATAGCGTCTTTGTCTCTTGCATGAGTTCCGATCAGGCAGCCGTAGCTTTCCTCAAAGCCAAACAGGTAAGTTCCTTTGCCGCTCTTTTCAAAGCCCAGGATCTGCTGACCAATATATTTAAATCCGGTCAGAACCTCAATGAGGCGGATGTTGTAGCCCTTGGCAATGGCATCTGCCATATTGGAAGTAACGATGGTCTTAATGAGAGCGCCGTCCTGGGGAAGTCCGCTCTTCTCGGCCTGCTGGCTGATCTCATACTCTGCCAGTAAGCAGCCGGACATATTTCCGGTGAGAACCTTGTATTCTCCTGTCTTGGAATCCTTTACATAAACACCCAGGCGGTCTGCATCCGGGTCGGTTGCCAGCACCAGGTCTGCGTCTTTTTCCTTTGCCAGATCCAGAGCCAGCTTAAATGCAGCCTTGTCCTCCGGGTTGGGATAGCTGACAGTGGGGAACTCGCCATCGGGCAGCTCCTGCTCAGCCACTACATACACATTCTCAAAGCCCAGCTCTTTTAATACTCTGCGGGCCGGAATGTTGCCTGTGCCATGGAGGGGCGTGTAAACGATCTTCAGGTCCTTCTGAGCTTCCTTGATAGCATCCCAGTTCTTTACCTGCTTTTTCAGTTCTTCAATATATGCGTCATCCACATCCTGTCCAATGGTGATGTAAAGGCCTGCCGCTTCCGCCTCTTCCTTAGACATGGTCTTAACCTCTGCGTAATCGGTAACCTTCTTTACCTCACCCATGATGCCGCTGTCGTGAGGTGGTGTGATCTGTGCGCCGTCCTCCCAATATACCTTGTAGCCATTATACTCCGGCGGGTTGTGGCTGGCAGTGATATTGATACCTGCGATACAGTTCAGCTTACGCACTGCGTAGGACAGCTCCGGCGTGGGACGCAGAGACTCAAAGCGATATGCCTTGATTCCGTTGGCTGCCAGACATCTGGCTGCCTCATCGGAGAATTCCGGAGACATGCGTCTGGAATCATAAGCAATGGCTACGCCCCGGTCCTTTGCTCCCAGTGCAGTTATGTAGTTTGCCAGACCCTGCGTAGTCTTGCGCACTGTGTAAATATTCATACGGTTGGTACCTGCACCGATAATGCCCCGAAGGCCTGCGGTACCAAAATCCAAATCGGTATAAAAACGCTCTTTTATTTCCTTATCATCATCTGCAATACTCTTCAGTTCAACTTTTGTGTCCTGGTCAAAATATGGATTTGCCAGCCAGGACTCATACAATTCTTTGTATCCCATGTTTTTCCCTCCTAAATATATACCCCGCAGAAATTTTTCTCCACGCAAAGCAAAGGCCTTTCAGCCTCTGCTTTGATTTTATTATATCTTACTTTGAAAGAAAATGAAACAAAAACCTGCGGGAAATTATTCCAGTTTGGAAAAATCAAACAGCTCCTTTAAAAACTGCAGGCGCTTTTCCTCCTGCCCCAGAAAAATCTCCAGCTTCTCACAGCTTTTTTCCGGGATCCAGGCCTTGTTGGTGTGGAAATAGTGGTTGGCCAGCTTCCAGACCTTCTCCGGATAATAGAGCCGCAGGGCCAGATACTTCCGTTCCTCTTCGCTCAGGGGCAGCACCCGCTCATAGGCCTCCAGCATCCGGCTGCCCAGCTCCCTGCTCCAGCTGTGCTTTTCCATGATCTTGCGCAAAAACAGATACACATCGTGAAGCTGCACATCGATGCAGCACCGCTCAAAATTAATGAGAGCCATCTGATGCCGGGAAAATAATACATTGTGGTGGATGTATTCCCCGTGACACACATGCCTCTGGGCGCAGGCTTTCACAAACAGCGCACCGTAGGAAGATTCCTCCAAAAGGCTGGCGGCCCGCTGGCTCATTTCCAGGAAATAGGGTGCCTCCTTCAAAAACAGCAGCTCAAAATCTCCCTTTTTCTGGCGGCTGCGGATAAAATTCCGCACCTTTTTCAGCTCTTTGTTGTGCTTCTCATATTCCTCCAGAACCGATGTACCATACAACCGGGGCCACCGATTCTCCTTGGGTATCTCCCACAATCCCCGGGCCATTCTGTGAAAGGAGGCCAGCAGGCTCATAGCCCGGCACAGTTCCTCCCAATTTCTGGTCTCACAGGCTTTTCCCTCCGGACAATCCTTCACAATATAACCAATTCCCTCCGAGTCCTTGGACAAAAGTTCCCCTTCCCGGTTCGGAACAATACAATCCGTCATGCACAGCCCCTCCTGCTTCAGGCACTGCATCAGCTGCTGCTCATAGGGAAGGATCATCCGGGAGCCGGTAAATTCTCTGACTGTTTTGGTTCCCTCCTGGGTTTCCAGCATGACCATGCCACGTCCCGTATAGGTCCGCAGCACTGTGAGTTCATACTGTTCTAATATGTAGATTGCTTTCTCATTCACAAAAAAATCCCCCCATTCCTTTCATACTTATGAAGGAAACGAGGGAATTATACGCCCTTTATTTTGTCCAGCAAAACTTCTTTTTGGTTGCACTCCGGCTCATCAATGACCAGTTCCAGCAGCTGATTCAAAAGCTCGCCCACCTGCTTGCCGGGCTTCACACCCGCCTGTATCAGGTCATGCCCCGTCACTGCCAGATCCTTCAGGGACAGACAATTCTGCTCCTCCAGGATCTGCCGATAAATGGCCTCTGTTTTCGCCAGTGTTCCCAGCTTCTCTTCCCAGTATATGGGGTTCTGGGCCAAAATATCACTCTTGCGCACCTCCAGATACAGCGGGAACAGATCCTCCCCAATCCGATAGACGGCCCGGCGCACGCCTCTGGGCGTGGGCTGCTCCAGCCAGTCATCATGATGGCGCACCAGACGCTTCACCTTGCGCAGAGTATCATTATCAAACTTCAGCCGGTGCAAAATATTGACTGCCAGCTCCTCACTGACTGGTCCATGTCCATAGAAATGGTCCACGCCGGCCTCATCTCTCTGCCGGGTCTGAGCCTTTCCAAAATCATGGAACAGCATGGTCAGCCGCAGCACCTTGTCTGGCCGCACCTTCGTCAACGCCTGCAGGGTGTGCTCTCCCACATTCCAGCAGTGGTGTGGATTCTCCTGGGGCGTCTCCATACACCGGTCAAATTCCGGCAGTACCACCGCCGTGATCCCGGTCTCATAAGCCGTCCGCAAAATCTCCGGGTGGGGAGAAGTCAGCAGCTTCACCAGCTCCACCTGAATGCGTTCCGCACTGATCCTTTGCAGATTCCCCGCCAGCTCCTGCATGGCAAGCCTGGTCTGCTCCTCAATCTCAAAGCCCAGCTGGGCTGAGAACCTCACTGCCCGCAGAATCCGCAGGGCATCCTCATGGAACCGCTCCCGGGCCTCTCCTACGCAGCGGATAATTCCCAGTTCCAGATCAGACAGACCCCCGAAAATATCCACCAACCCATCCGTATCATTATAAGCCATGGCATTGATGGTAAAGTCCCTCCGCCGCAGATCCTCCGTCAGGCTGGGGGTAAACAATACCTCCTTGGGATGGCGGCCGTCTTCATACTCGCCGTCCACCCGATAGGTGGTCACCTCGAAGCCCTCCTTGTCCACCATGACCGTCACAGTTCCATGCTGGATGCCCGTGTCAATGGTCCGAGGAAACAGCTCCTTTACCTGCAGAGGCAGGGCCGATGTGGTAATGTCCCAGTCCGCCGCTTCTCTGCCAAGAATGGCATCACGCACACAGCCGCCTACGACGTATGCTTCGTAGCCGGCTGCCTGCAGTGTATGAATAATTCGATTTGCTTTTTCTGGAACACGAATCTTCACAAAAAATCCTCTTTCTTAGTACGCTTTACCCCAGTACACCAGCGCCTTTGCGGGCTTGCCGCAACAAACACAGGTCTCTCCGATGCGCTCCTGGTTGAAGGGCATACAACGGGAGGTTGCACTGGTCTCTTCTTTGATCTTATCCTCACAAGCCTGGTCTCCGCACCACATACCCCGAACAAAGCCCGGCTTGTTATTTACGATTTCTACAAACTCTTCATAGTTCAGAGCATCATAGGTATGCTCTTCTCTGTGAGCTCTTGCACGCTCCAGCATATCGCTCTGCATGGTATCCAGAACCTCTGCCAGCTTTTCTGCAATTTCGTCCAGAGAAACCACGATCTTCTCTCTGGTGTCACGGCGCACGATCACTGCCTGATTTGCCTCAATGTCCTTTGGTCCCATCTCGATACGCACAGGAATACCCTTCATCTCCTGCTCAGAGAACTTCCATCCCGGACTCTTGTCAGAATCGTCCAGCTTCACGCGGAAGGAGCCAGCCAGCTTCTCTTTCAGCTCATTTGCCTTGTCCAGCACGCCCTCTTTGTGCTGGGCAATGGGGATCACCATTACCTGAGTGGGTGCGATCCGCGGCGGCAGTACCAGTCCGCTGTCATCACCGTGTACCATGATGATAGCTCCGATCATACGGGTAGTCATGCCCCAGGAAGTCTGATGTACATATTTCAAGGTATTATCCTTATCTGTAAACTGAATGCCGAATGCCTTTGCAAAGCCGTCGCCAAAGTTGTGGCTGGTACCGGACTGCAGAGCCTTGCCATCGTGCATCAGGGACTCGATGGTATAGGTGGCTTCTGCTCCTGCAAATTTCTCCTTGTCAGTCTTTCTGCCCTTTACCACGGGGATCGCCAGAACCTCTTCGCAGAAATCTGCGTATACATTCAGCATCTGAATGGTGCGCTCCTCTGCATCCTGAGCAGTAGCATGAGCGGTATGACCCTCCTGCCACAGGAACTCTCTGGAACGCAGGAAGGGACGGGTGGTCTTTTCCCAACGAACAACAGAGCACCACTGATTATAAACCTTGGGCAGGTCACGATAGGACTGGATCTCATTTGCATAGAAATCACAGAACAGAGTCTCCGAAGTAGGACGCACACACAGGCGCTCCTGCAGCGGCTCCAGTCCGCCGTGGGTCACCCATGCAACCTCAGGTGCAAAGCCCTCTACATGATCCTTTTCCTTCTGAAGCAGGCTCTCCGGAATGAACATGGGCAGATATACATTTTCTACCCCGGTCTCCTTGAAGCGTCTGTCCAGCTCATGCTGAATATTTTCCCAAATGGCATAGCCCGCCGGCTTAATAACCATACATCCTTTTACACTTGTATAGTCCACCAACTCAGCCTTTTTCACTACATCCGTGTACCACTGGGCAAAGTCAACGTCCATGGAAGTAATGGCTTCTACCAGCTTTTTTTCTTTTGCCATGTTATTTTCCTCCTCATTGTATCTTTTCTAAATAAATCCCGGAAGCGTAAAGTACACCACCTTATTTATCTATAATTCTTTGGTTATTTTATGCCAAAACTACAGACTTTGTCAAGGGGAGAGGCTTGTTTCCTTCCAAAGCTCCTGTATGATCAGCAGGGACAGCGGCCCCAGCACAATTCCGCCGGCGCCGTACACCTTCACGCCCACATACACACTCATCAGCACCAGGATAGGAAAGAGGCCCAGGCGCTTTCCCACCAGCCGGGGCTCCAGCAGCTCCCGGGTCAGTGCACAGGCCCCATAGGTCAGTCCCAGGATCACTGCCGTCATATAATTTCCTTGAATCACCTGTACGATCAGCCAGGGCAGGATCACAAGCCCCGTTCCCAGTACCGGCAGCGCATCCAAAAACCCCGTTAAAATGCCCAGCACCAGCGCATAGGGACTGCCCGCCAGGAAAAATCCCACCACGCAAATGATCATGATAATTCCTATAATAATGCACTGGGCCTTCACATAGCCTCCGATGGCTCCCAGGATCCCCTTTCCCAAAGAGACCAGCTTCTTCCAAATGGCAGATCCGGAAGCCTCCTCCTTGATTTTCTCGAAATCTGCTGACCAGAGCACAAAGGAAATAGCAGTGATCAACACTGCTGCAACTACTTTTCCCACGCTTTTCACGGCAGTCCAGGATCCACCCATGGCACTTTGCAGCCAACTCCCCTGGAACTTATCCGTCAGCACCTGGACCTGTGCCAATACCACACGCTCCACTTGCTCTGCGGGAAAACCCAACAGCCGCTCCGCCGCCTGGCAGCAATCCACCAGCATCTGCTCCACGTAAACACCCGCATCCTTGCTGCCAAAAAACTGATTACCCAGCTGCCATAGCTGTCCGCCCACAAAATAAATCGCCAGTCCAATGATTCCCACTGCCAGCGCCAGAAACAAGAACGCTGAAATGGACGGCTTGATCCTGCACCATTTCTGCAGCTTTAAAAACACCGGCCGCAGCCACCAGGCCGCAGCTGCCGCAATCAAAAAAGGAATCACCAGAGGCACCAGGTATTTCATTCCCAGGTAAACCAATCCGATAATTCCCACTTTCTTCCAGACACTCTGGTATTTTGTCAGAAACTCCATAAGCTTATCCCGCGCCTTCCCAAATACTTTCACACCATCATTTTTCTTCTGGTTGTAGTATCTGCAAAGACATGGGTTTTAGCCTTAAGAATTTTTCCCAAATTCCTCGTAAGCTTCCTTTAAAAGCCCGTGCTCCGGACAAATTTCGAACTGCAAAAGTTTTCCACTTTTGGGGTGGATAAGTTCCAAGCGATAAGCACAAAGTGCCACTCCGCGGCCTGCTGCCAAAGACTTATCCACATTTGAGTTTTCCACCGATTGTGGATTATATTTGGTATCGCCTGCAAGAGGCGATCCGTGATGAGCCATCTGCACCCGAATCTGATGATGACGGCCCGTAATAAGCTTGATTTTCACCAGTTTTTGGCCATCTTTGCGGCCCAGCTCCCAGAATTCCAGACGGGCTTTTTTCGCTCCCGGCGTCCGCTCGGAAACTATCTCCGAAGTATTGGTCTTTCCGTTTTTTAACAAATAATCCTCATAAATCTGCGGGTTTTCCACCGGTTTTTCCACATTATCCACACTGTGGACAAGCTTTCCACATTTTCCACAGTCCGCAGCGCTCAGTTTACATAACGCCAGATAGTATTTCTGCATGGTGCCGTCTGTCACCTGGCGGCTCAGTTCCTTGGCGGCAAAAGGTGTCTTGGCAAATACCAGGGCTCCTTCTACCGGCTGATCCAGTCGGTGAACCACTCCCAAATAGGGTTCCTTGCCCGGCTGCTTCTCATACAGATAATTTTTCAAAATACTGACGCAATCCTCCCTGCCCACATCTGCGCTCTGGACAGGAACACCTGCTGGCTTGTAGCAAACCAGCAGGTGCGTATCTTCATATAAAATATTCAGCTTCAACGCCTGTTCCTCTTTCGTTTTACGACTTAAAGTCTCTTCAGCAATTCTTCCCGCTCTTTCTCATAGCCCGGCTTTCCAAGAAGGGCAAACATATTCTTCTTGTAGCTCTCAACACCCGGCTGATTAAAGGGATTTACACCCAGGATATATCCGCTGACACCGCAGGCAAACTCAAACAGATAGAACAGCTGGCCCAGAGAATACTCATCCTGTGCCGGAATCTGCAGCTTCAGAACAGGCACATTACCATCGGTGTGAGCCAGAATGGTTCCGTTCATGGCGTTGGTGTTGATAAACTCCACATTCTTTCCTTCCAGATAGTTCAGGCCGTCCAGGTCCACAGGCTCCTTCTCCATGAGGATCTCTGCGTCACAGCTCTGTACTTCCAGTACAGTTTCAAACAAAATCCGCGCGCCGTCCTGAATAAACTGGCCCATGGAATGCAGATCTGTGGTCAGGTCTACGGATGCGGGGAAAATACCCTTCTGATCCTTGCCCTCGCTCTCACCGTACAGCTGCTTCCACCACTCGGAAATGTAATGCAGGCTGGGTTCATAGTTGGCCAGCACTTCAATATTTTTTCCTTTGCGCAGCAGAATGTTCCGAACTGCTGCATACTTCACTGCATCATTCTCTTCGAAGGGCTGGTTCAGCGCTGCCTCTCGGCCTGCTGCCGCACCTTCCATCAATTTCTCAATATCTGCGCCGCTGACTGCAATGGGCAGTAAACCTACAGCTGTACATACGGAAAAACGTCCACCTACATCATCGGGAACTACAAAGCTCTCATAGCCCTTCTCAGTAGCCAGGCTCTTCAGCGCTCCGCGAGCCTTGTCAGTGGTAGCATAAATACGCTTTGCAGCCTCAGCTTCGCCGTACTTCTCCTCCAGCATCTTCTTGAATATGCGGAAAGCAATCGCCGGCTCTGTGGTAGTACCGGACTTGGAAATAATATTGATGGAGAAATCCTTGTCCTTCAATACATCCATCAAGTCGGTCATGTACTTGGTACTGATGCTGTTTC
>JAFTZF010000031.1 GCA_017464645.1 Lachnospiraceae bacterium
ATCGCCAGTTCCGTTATCGCTGATGTATACGGTCAGGCCTTCAGCCTTTGCCGGTAATACAGCAACAACAGCCAGGAACATGAATGCAAAAACAGGCAGAATCAATTTTGTCAGTTTTTTCATTTTGTTTCTCTCCTTTTCTTAGTTAGTAGTTTATTGTTACTAATAACTTCCTTTTATTGTACTCCACATTTTGTCAAAAGCAAGTATTTTCCCTTCTAATTCCAAAGTTATAATTGTTGATTTTTTAAGATTCTGAACTTTATTTGAGAGAAAAGTTCAGACCTTTTCTTTTTTTGCAAAAAAACAGGCATAGAACTTCCACATTCTATGCCTTAAAAACCTTTACTCCAACACTTGACAAAGCTTCTTTGTTTTTATTTTTCTTCCAGCAGTTTCTCCACACTGGCCAGTTTTACGCAAAGCACAAATACATTTGCAGCCTTGGCCAGATCTTCCGGTGTGGGGAAGGAAGGCGCAATACGGATGTTGCTGTCTTTGGGGTCGTTGCGGTACGGATAGGTCGCACCTGCTCCTGTCATCACAACGCCTGCCTCTTTACACTTGGCAACAATGTTCTTTGCACAACCCTCCATGGCATCAAAGGAAATGAAGTAGCCGCCCTTGGGACTGAACCAGCTGCCGATCTTCAGGCCGCCCAACTCTTTTTCCAGTACATCCAGCACTGCCTCAAACTTGGGACGCAGGATCGCCGCATGCTTGCGCATATGCTCCATGATACCGTCCATGTTCTTGAAATACCGCACATGGCGCAGCTGGTTGATCTTGTCATGACCGATGGTCTGAATGGTCATCTGCTTCTTGATATCTTTAATATTGTCAACAGAGGTCGCAATACATGCTACACCGGAGCCGGGAAGGCTGATCTTGGAAGTGGAGCAGAATTTGTATACCATGTTGGGGTTGCCTGCCTTTTCACATGCATCCAGGATCTCAATGAGAGAATCCTGGTCATCGTCATACAGATGATGTACGCAGTAGGCATTATCCCAGTAAATACGGAAGTCCTCTGCTGCCGGCTTCAGGTTTGCAAACCGAAGAACCGTCTCGTCAGAATATGTGATTCCCTGAGGATTGGAATACTTGGGCACACACCAGATACCCTTCACAGCCGGGTCATTGTTTACCAGTTCTTCTACCATGTCCATATCCGGACCTGTGGCAGTCATGGGGATATTGATCATCTCTATGCCAAAATGCTCGGTAATGGCAAAATGACGGTCATATCCGGGCACGGGGCACAGGAATTTCACCTTGTCCAGCTTGCACCAGGGCGTACTGCCCATAACGCCGTGAGTCATGGAGCGTGCAACAGTATCATACATAATATTCAGGCTGGCATTGCCGTAAACGATCACCTTGTCCGGAGTAGTCTCAGACATATCAGCCATCAGTTTCTTTGCCTCAGAAATTCCATCCAGCACGCCGTAGTTGCGGCAGTCCACACCGTCAATGTCCTTCATATCAGAGGCACTGTTGAGTACATCCAGCATATCCATGGTAAGATCCAGCTGGTCTGCATTGGGCTTTCCTCTGGACATATCCAGCTTCAGTCCCAATCCTTGCGCCTCTTTGTATTTCTGTTCCAGTTCCTCATGCAAAAGCACTAATTCTTCTTTGCTTAACTCCGGATACGGTTTCATAATAGTTCCTCCTCATGCTTCTTTCTATTTATCTTTGAGACATTTTATTCTATTTTCAGCTTTTTTTCAAGATACAATTACACGAATTTTACGGTTCTTTTCCAAAAGTAGCATCAATCAGCCAGTTATATTCATGCCAGACAATATAATCCGACAACTCCCGCAGAGCCTCTGAGATTTCCCGATACATCCAGGCATGCATCTTCTTGTCCTTTTGGTTAAAGCGCTGCCACAGCTCCTCTCCCAGCACCATCTGATCCCGATAGATGGCCCGCATATTGGAAAGCTTGTCCGCCAGTGCCAGGATCTTTGCTTCCCGGCCGGCCCGCTCCTTGAGAAAATTGATAGTCTCCTGCTTGCGCAGTTTCCAGGTCTCCTGGGGCGGCAAGTCCCGCCGCTTGTTCTCCGTCTCATTCTGCACCAGAGACAATATCCGTGGTCCAAAAAGCTCTCCCAGCTCCTGGGGAGTCACCTCCGTGTCCTCCAGCACATCATGCAGAACTGCTGCCGACAAAATATCCGGATCCGCAGTCATGGTAGAGGCTATAGCTGCAGCCTCGATGGGATGCACAATATACGGTATGCCCGTTCCCTTCCGCTTGGCTCCCGCATGAGCCTTCGTTGCAAAAATAATGGCCTGTTCAAAGACAGAGATTGCTTCCTTCCCATTTTCTCCCATAACACATTCTCCCATGATTTTTGTGTAGTGCAGCATACAGTGTCAGTATAACATCCTTCCGCAGGTAACGCAATTAAATTCCTATAAAGAAAAAAGTCGGAAGGTAAAAGCCTTCCACTTTGGAAAGTTCCCTCATTTCAGACAACAAAAAAGCACCCTTTTGGATGCTTGATTTTCGTTTTGGTTACCTTTTAAATCAACGTGCTAAGAATGCCTTTAAATTAGGCATTTATAACAGGGGATGAGAGAATCGAACTCCCACTAAGGGTTTTGGAGACCCCTGTCATGCCATTTGACCAATCCCCTTCGCCAAACGTACCTTAATTTTATACCATAGATTTCTGTCTTTGTCAACATGTATTTCCAATCTTTTTCATAAGCTTTTTCTTTTTCCCCTTTATCTAAGATATGGATTTTCTCTGTAAAATATTAACAATATATTCCTCTTATCAAGCCGCCCTCTTGTGCTTTTTCACTTGACAGTGATAAACTGTTATAGTATAATAACGTTGAACTTTATACAGAGAGAATTTATATGAAACTGAAGATTATTTTTCTTAAATCAATCGTCTTAATAGGGATAACTGCTTTACTTGTATATTTCGGTTGTCCATTGTATAAGGTTTCAGGAATTACCTGTCCGGCCTGTGGTACCACGAGAGCATGGTTGAGTTTCTTAGAAGGCCGATTTACTGATGCTTTCAGATACAATGCCTTTTTCCCGATATTGCCACTGATACTAATCTATGCGACCTTCCACGATATGGTTCCAGGCAGATTTGTAAAGAAAGCGGATATGGTATTTTGTATTCTTGCAGTGTTATTGTTTATTTATAACCTGCTGAGGATAACAGGTGTGATAACAGCGCCCTGATTCTTCGGGCGTTTTATAAACTCATGAGGAGGATTTAAAAATGGATGCACAAAAAGTCGATATGTATATCATGTCAAACCAGAAGTACCTTCCTGCTGATAAGATTGTTTTCTTAAAGCAGAAACTGCTCGAGGCAGATGAAACCAAATTTGCCCTTGTTTCAACTGTAGAGTTCAAGGACCCCACTACTATTTTACTGGTTTCTATTTTCCTGGGCTCATTAGGTATTGACCGTTTTATGCTTGGCGAAGTTGGTATGGGTATTCTCAAATTACTGACCTGCGGTGTTTGCGGAATTCTTACCATCGTTGACTGGTTCTCCGTACAGAAAAAAACCAAAGAGTTGAATTATAACAATCTCATGGTAGTTCTTTAAAAGAAATAACAAAGGCTATTGCGTCGATGTGATGCAGTAGCCTTTTTTACGTTCTCAAATAACTTCTCACAAAAGATTTCTTTTATTCAGCCTTCAAGCCGGTAAGTTTCTCAAATACAGGCAGTTCATAACAGGGAAAATAAATCCCCCAGATCTCACCGTCGTGTTCCAGCTCCAGGATGTGGTAGGGTTTAACTCGTATAATTCCTTTGTCAACCTGTATTTTATAGGGTTTATAAATTCCCTTATAGGGTTCAATGTTTTTGTTCCACGCAGGAAGAGCAATCCTTTTCTTTACTGTCCGAATAGTCCGCAGTCCCAAAAGAGGAAAAGCATATTTACCCTCCAGGTCCGCCAAAAACAACCGGGCTCCTTCGACATAAATTTTGTAATCAAAATTTATATGTAGTGTGTCTTCCCATTTCTTTTCCCGGATCCTGGGCTCACCATCCTCCATCTCATACTCAACAGCAAGAATATCTACTGCCGTGGCATCAGAAGGCACCTTCAAGTCCGTATATATGCTTTCACAAATGGCATCCACTTTGGTCAAAGCATACTTACTATCGTCGCTTTTCATTTTTCTGGACTTTTTATTGTGACCGATAATTGAAAAAGTCAGACAAATAAGCAGACATGCACCTGTCCCCCAAGGCACCCATGTATGGCATACCTGGCCCCAGCTTCCGCCATCTACTTTCAGCATTCTCAAAATTACAACAAAATTCAGAACTCCAGCAAACCCACAAGTCCACTGAATCACACGAACAGGCAGAGGCAATTTTGCCTTTTTCAAGATTTTTGCTTTATTCTCCTCCGCATCCGCAAGAGCCTCCAGCACGTCGGAAGATGTTGCAGAAACCAGAAACTCCTTACCGCTAAACCCGCCGTTCTCTTCCTCTTCTGCATTAATATCAACACCTAAAAACGGTTTCATAGCCCCTCCTCTTTCGTTTAACTACAGCAGCCTCACTGCATCCTTTACAGTCCGCACGCCCAGCAGCCTGATGCCTGTGACGCCGGTCAGCTGTTCCATGCAAACCTCCGGCAGGATGACTGTTTCAAAGCCCAGCTTCCTGGCCTCCTGAACACGCTGCGCTGCCTGGCTCACTGCCCGCACCTCGCCGCTTAAACCCACCTCGCCAAAGGCCAGTGTCTTGTCCGGGATCACTTTATCCTTATAACTGGAGATCAGGGCCAGTACAATGCCCAGGTCCAGAGCCGGTTCATTGATGCGGATGCCGCCTGCAATATTTACATAGGCATCGCAGCCGGACAGGGGCAGATTCAGCCGCTTTTCCAGCACTGCCAGCAGCAGATTTACCCGGTTGTAATCCGTACCAGCCGCAGTCCGCCTGGGCATGGCCAGATTGCTCTTGCAGACCAGGGCCTGTATTTCGATCAAAATGGGGCGGGTGCCCTCTATGGAGCAGGCTACGATGGAACCGGAAGCGCCCTCCGGCTTTCCGCTCAGCATGTATTCTGAGGGGTTCGGTACCTGCATCAGGCCATTTTCCTTCATCTCGAAAACACCGATTTCATTTGTGGAGCCGAAACGGTTCTTCACACCCCGCAAAATCCGATAGGACGCGTGGCGGTCTCCTTCAAAATATAATACTGTATCCACCATATGCTCCAGCACTCTGGGGCCGGCTACGGTTCCTTCCTTGGTCACATGTCCTACAATAAAGATGGTAATATTCAGGCCCTTGGCCAGCTGCATCAGTACATTGGTAGACTCCCGCACCTGGGACACGCTGCCCGGCGCTGACGCAATCTCCTCTCCGTACATGGTCTGGATAGAGTCCACAATGACCACCTGGGGCAATTCCTTGCGGATGGTCTCCTCTATGGTGGACAGACTGGTCTCGCACAGCAGACACAGAGAATCTGCAAAGCTGCCGATGCGGGCTGCCCGCAGTTTGATCTGACGCATGGATTCCTCACCGGATATGTAGAGCACCTTCTGACCGTCGGCTGCCAGCTGCTGACACACCTGCAAAAGCAATTTGGATTTACCAATACCCGGGTCTCCGCCCACTAAGATCAGGGATCCCGGTACAATGCCGCCGCCCAGCACCCGGTCCAGTTCCGCCATATGGGTGGTCTGGCGCTCTTCCTCTTTTAAATCAACAGAAGCAAGGCTGACGGGTTCTCCGCCTGCCCTGCCTCGTCCTGTAGTTTTTGCAATTGTTTTCGGCACGGCCTCCTCTACAAAGGAATTCCACTCCCGGCACCCCGGGCACTGTCCCATCCATTTTGCAGATTCAAAGCCGCAATTCTGACAGAAAAAAACTGTCTGTTTTCCTTTTGCCATATGCTCTATGCCTTTATATTTTATTCTTTTACGATTTTTACGCTTACCAGGTCTTTGGCTCCCAGCTCTACACTCAAGGGCAGCTTGCCGCTTAAATTGGTCTTCACTGTGCCTGTGCTGACACCGTCTATTTCTACCACATACTCGGTGTCATCTTCCATTCCAAGCGTGATCTGAGCGTCCTGGGGCCCTTCCACCCGGAACTCCACACCCTTTTCTGTGGCTGCGAAATTCTGCACAGCAGTTCCCGGCACAGATTCATAGACAAACATGTCATTGCGCTCCAGCTTAGTGATCTCCTGAAATGTCTTGATTTTATATAAGTCTCCCTGGTGATTAAAATCCGCCAATTTTGTCTTTGCTTTCAGCTCATAATCTCCAAAGCTTAAAGTCCCGTCGCTTTCTGTTCGAATCAATTCTTTGATTGCTGCCATCTCTTTTGTCCTCCTGATTGGCTTCTTTGTAACTCAATTATATCTGATTTATCTCTTGATTTCCAGTCCTTTTCCCCTGTTTAGAAAGATTTAATCTTCCTGCTTTTGGAAGGAAATAATTCCCTTTTTCATGGTGATGATCACCGTATCTCCGGCCTCTATATGTCCCGCCAGAAGTTCATCCGCCAGCGCATCCTCCACCTTGGTCTGAATGGCCCGCTTTAAGGGACGCGCACCGTATTTGGGATCATAGCTGGTCTCTACGATATGCTTCTTTACACTGTCCCGCACCACCAGCTTCAGATCCAGCTGCTTCCGGCAGCGCTTGGTCAGCTCGTCAAAAAGAATGCCGGAAATCTTCTTCATCTGTTCCTTGTTCAGGGCATGGAACACGATAATCTCATCAATACGGTTCAAAAACTCGGGCTTGAACATGCGCTTTACTTCTTCCATAACGCTGTTCTTCATATACTCGTAGTTCTTCTTCTCATCCTCCTCTGCAGCAAAGCCCAGCTTCTTAGGAGAAATAATGGCTCCCGCACCTGCATTGGAGGTCATGATGATGACCGTATTCTTAAAATCCACCAGCCGGCCCTGGGAGTCGGTAATGCGCCCGTCATCCAGCACCTGCAGCAGAATATTAAACACATCAGGGTGCGCCTTCTCGATCTCGTCAAACAGAATGACTGCGTAGGGATTTCGGCGGACCTTTTCGGACAGCTGGCCGCCGTCATCATGGCCCACATATCCCGGAGGCGCTCCGATCAGTTTAGATACACTATGCTTCTCCATGTACTCAGACATATCCACACGGATGATAGCCTGCTCTCTGCCAAAGAGCACCTCTGCCAGCGCCTTACTAAGCTCCGTCTTACCCACACCTGTAGGTCCCAAAAACAGGAAAGAGCCGATGGGACGATTGGGGTCCTGAAGACCCACCCGGCCTCTGCGGACAGCCCTGGACACGGCTTTTACCGCCTCATCCTGGGCAATGACCCGTTTGTGCAAAATACTCTCCAGCCTGCGCAGACGCTGAGTCTCGGTCTCCGCCAGACGCTGCAGGGGAATCTTGGTCCAGTCGGATACTACCTGGGCCACCTGATTTTCTTCCACCCGCACAGATTTCTTTGCACGGCTCTTTTTCTTTTCTTCTTTTTCCAGCAGCTGATTCAGCTGGCTCTCTTTCTTTCTCCAGAAGGCTGCCTCTTCCAGGTCGCCTTTTCGCAGAGCATCTTCCAGATCCGCTTTTATCTGGCCCTTTTCCTCCTCCAGCTGTTCCTTTACGGAACTTCCGGAGAAATTGCCCAGGCGCATCCGGGCCGCCGCCTCATCCATCAGGTCAATGGCTTTGTCCGGCAAAAACCGGTCGCTGATATAGCGCTTGGACAGCTTTGCTGCCGCTTCCAGCGCCTGGTCTGTGATCTCCACTCCATGATGTTCTTCATAGCGGGGACGCAGACCCTTTAATATCTCCACCGTCTGTTCCTCATCAGGCTCTTCTACCGTCACCGGCTGGAATCTGCGCTCCAGGGCTGCATCCTTCTCAATGTATTTCCGGTATTCTTCCACGGTAGTGGCTCCGATCAGCTGGATCTCTCCCCGGGCCAGAGACGGCTTCAGAATATTGGAGGCATCGATGGCTCCCTCTGCTCCGCCTGCACCGATAATGGTATGCAGCTCATCAATAAACAACAGGATCTGTCCGTCCTGAATCACTTCCTCCAGAATCTTTTTGATACGCTCCTCGAATTCACCCCGGTATTTGGAGCCTGCCACAATACCGGAAAGGTCCAGAGTCAGCAGGCGCTTGCCCTTCATGTCCTCCGGCACCGTTCCCTGTACCAATCGGGCCGCCAATCCCTCTACGATGGCAGTCTTGCCCACACCCGGCTCTCCCATAAGGCAGGGGTTGTTCTTGGTCCTGCGGCTTAAAATCTGAATCACCCGGTTCATCTCGCTCTCCCGGCCGATACAGGGGTCTAATTTTCCCTCCCGGGCCAGACGTGTCAGATCCCGGCTATATTGCTCCAGCGTACTTGTGCCTGCCTTTTCCTTGCTCTTTGCCCGGCGCACACTTTCCTCCTGATAAGCTTTTCCTTTGGCTCCCATGGAACTAAGCACAGCCACATACAGCTCTTTTGCACTGACATTTAAGGTATTTAACAGCCGGCTGGCTACGCACTCCAAATCCTTCAAAATCGCCAGAAACAGATGCTCGGTACTGATGCGCTCCTCCTGAAAACGGACGGCCTCTGCCCGGGCCTGCTCCAGCACCCGGCGAGCCCTGGGGGTATAATCCGGACGCTCTGCCACAACTGCCTCTGCTCCCGGTGCGATCAAATCAGAAATCAGCTGCAGCAGCTTCTTCTCTTCTACACCCTTCTGGGCCAGCAGCTGTCCTGGCACACAGGTCTTTTCCCTCAAAAGTCCGATAAGCAAGTGCTCCGTTCCAATGTAGCTGTGTCCCAGATGCTTGGAAATCCGTTTTGCATTCTGAATGACCCGTTCAGCCTTTTCTGTATATGCTCCAAACATACGTTATCCTCCTGTTGCAATGGGCGAGGTACCCTAAGCTACCCCGCCCCTTTTCTGTCTTTATAAATCCAAATCTTCTATTAATCCAAATCGTCCAGGTCCACAAGCTCGATGTCAAATTCCTCGCTGTCATCATAGTCGTCCTCTGAGATCTGATACTTGTCAGCTGTCATGGCCTCTGCCTGAGCTTCTACTGCCTTTGCAGCGGCCTGTTTCTCCGGTGCCTTTGCAGGCGTTTCTTCCCGAACCGGTTCCTCACGGGCAGGTTCCTTTTTCGTTTTCGCTGCGTAGGTCTCTGCTTTTGCGGACTTCATCTGAAGCTGCTCCAGTGCCTCTTCCTCTTCTTCGTCCACATATTCAATCTGGCTCAGTTTGACTGCCAATACGATGATCACTACCAGAAGAATGAGCAGCAGGGCTCCCAGTCCCATGATGATATATTTACGAACAGCCATCTCTTTTTCGTGAGACTCCTGCAGGCTTTCGTTTTCTTGCCGCAGTGCCTCTACCAGACCGCCTTCAGAACCACTGCCGGCAAACTGCCCTGCATCCTGCTGAAGGGTTCCCATTTCGGCATCATAGCAATACCAGCCGCCTGCACCTGTACTATCCACACCATAGACCAGATAAAACTCTGCGCCTCCTGTCAATTCTGCATCAACTGCCAGTGCTGTATAAGAAGCATCTCCTATAGTCACCTGGCTCACAGCAAAGCTTTCGTTCTCCTCCGGAAGCGTTTCCGGCTCCCGAATGGTAATCCAGCCGATCAAAGTGCCTTCCGCGCCGGTTTCTCCGGGAGTTTCCTCACCCTCTGATGTAATCTCCACCAGATCAGAACGGATCCATCCACTGTTCTGCTTCGCCTCATAGTAATAGGAAATCTCATACCACAATCTGCCGTTGCTGTCCGTCTCTTCTCCTGTCACAACGAATTCGGTGCCCGCGGGAATCTGTCCCATCCTCATGGCGCTGGAACTTGCACTCTGGCGTATATTGGCCATCTCCGTGGTAATCTTGCCCTCTTTCGCTGCCAGACTCTCAATACCTGCTCCGCATACCAGTGCCAGAGCTGCGCAGCCAATAACCGCTTTATACAAAATGGATCTCATCCGACTTTTCGTATTTTCTCTCATGAAAAATATCCTCCATATTTTGTGAGCTCGCGCCCTTTATCATACGTCATATAGTTGTTTTTATTATAGTCGTAAAACCATGTGTTGTCAAATGACAAATACCTTGCGACGGACGGGTTTTCGAAGCAGAGCAAAAAACAGGTTGAAGCAGTCCGCTCCAACCCGTCTGTTAAAATTTTTCCACTTTTTTTGTCTCAGAATCAAAGACCACCGTATGCTCAAATGCAAAAACATTCACGGTGTTCAGCTTTTCCATCCAGGCTGCCACTTCCTGCGTCTTGAACGCAGCAGAGCCGGGCTCACCGCCAAGGCGGGGCCTGTTCTCCCACAGCCAATCCGGCGTGGGCCAAAACGCATAAGTGGGCGCTACCTCTTTGTAGAAAATCTCTTCCACACCCTGCTGTCCGTGATGGGCCATCTGCACTGCATCTGCTTTCAGGTCCTGACCGGTAGCCATGAGCTTTCTGCCGCCCTCTACTCCCAAGTCTCCCAACACCAGGAAAGTAAATCCGTCCTCTGTGATCCGATACACAGCCGACTGATTGTTCATGGGATTTTCCAGGATTTCCGGATTGCAGATGGAAAGGACTTCCACCTTCATACTGCCCAGTTCAAAAACCTGTCCCTTTTGCACATCAAAATATCGTTCATCCAGATTTTCCCTGGCAAAGGCATTCCACTCCAGCAGATCATTGATATCCCTGCCGCTGGCCTTCTCTGCCCAGGAATCCGGCAGCTGGGAAGCCCCCAGCTTATCATATGTAATGCCCTCGGGATTCTGAAGAATCTCCATAACGGCATTGTGGTGGTCACAATGAGGGTGTGTTATGAGCCACAGATGCACATGCCCTCCCTGGCTCTTGATGATCCGCTTCAGTTCTTCGTCATTTCCGCTGTAGCCGCCGTCAATCACAAGCACATGGCCGGACTTGGAAACTACGGTATACCCCATCATCTGCTTGGAAGTCATATTGGTCTGCTGAATGATCTTCATTTTGTTTATCCATCGAAGCCATGTTTCATTTTCTAGGCCTCGTCGATGGCCTTTCCGATGTCATTTCTCTTAAACATCTTTTCAAAATTTACCCAGTTGGTAGCCTCGTAAGCATTGGCCCGGGCTGCTTTTAAGTTTTCGCCGGTAGCTGTTACTCCCAGTACACGTCCGCCGCTGGTCACAATTTTGCCGTCTGCAAATTTGGTACCTGCGTGGAATACATAGTAGCCGTCCTTGCCTTCAAAGTTTTCCAGACCCTCTACCGGGAAGCCCTTCTCGTAGGATACGGGGTACCCGCCGGATGCCAGGACTACACAGACTGCTGCGTTATCCTCAAAATCCAGTTCAATCCGGTCCAGGGTTCCGTCAATGCAGGCCTCAAACACTTCCACGATATCATTGTTCATACGGGGAAGCACCACCTGAGTCTCCGGATCTCCGAAGCGGGCATTGTACTCCAGCACCTTGGGGCCTTCTGCAGTCAGCATCAGTCCGAAGAAGATAATGCCTTTGAATTCACGGCCCTCAGCCGCCATAGCATCTACCGTAGGCTGGAAAATGTATTGTTTGCAATATGCGTCGATTTCATCAGTATAGAAGGGGCTGGGAGAAAAGGTTCCCATACCGCCGGTATTCAGACCCTGGTCGCCGTCCAGCGCACGCTTGTGGTCCTGAGCAGAGGTCATGCATTTAATAGTCTTGCCGTCCACAAAGGTCAGTACAGACACTTCCCGGCCAGTCATGAATTCCTCGATAACCATGCGGTTGCCGGCTGCACCGAACTGCTTGTCCTCCATAATGGATTTTACTCCTGCTTTTGCCTCTTCCAGAGTGTTGCAGATGAGCACGCCCTTTCCCAGTGCCAGGCCATCAGCCTTCAGCACGATGGGGAGCTTGGCTGTCTCCAGATAAGCCAGCGCCGCTGCCGGGTCATCAAAGTTTTCATAAACCGCTGTGGGGATGTTGTATTTTTTCATCAGGTCCTTGGAGAAGGCCTTGGAGCCCTCCAGGATAGCTGCATTCTTGCGGGGTCCGAATACTCTCAGGCCCTCTGCCTCGAACACATCCACGATGCCTCCCACTAAGGGATCATCCATTCCGATGACAGTCAGATCAATGGCCTGCTCTTTTGCAAAAGCTGCCAGTTTTTCAAATTCCATGGCTCCGTAGGGCACGCACTGGGCGTACTGGGCAATGCCTGCATTGCCGGGCGCGCAGTAAATCTTGTCCACCTTGGGGCTCTGAGCGATCTTCCAGCACAGGGCATGCTCCCGTCCGCCGGAACCTACAACTAATACTTTCATGGAAAGCTCCTCTCTATAGTTCTCCGTTTGCGATCATATCAATGGCTCTGGGCAGTATCACCCACTCCGCCTGCTCCATGACTCTCTGCTGCAATATCTTCGGGGTATCTCCCTTTTCCACTTCCACTGCCTTCTGCAGAATAATGGGGCCTGTATCCGTTCCTTCATCTACAAAATGCACGGTGGCGCCTGTCACCTTTACGCCCCGCTTCAGGGCCTCCTCATGAACCTTCAGACCGTAATAACCGGTTCCGCAGAAAGCCGGGATCAAAGAGGGATGCACATTGATCATACGTCCTTTGTATTTCTGAATAATGGACTCAGGGATCACCACCAGACAGCCGGCCAGCACCACCAGGTCTGCGCCGCTCTCATCAATAGCCGCCAGCAGGGCCTGGTTGAAGGCTTCCCGGCTCTCGTAATTTTTAGGAGATACGCATACTGCCGGAATTCCGTGATTTCCAGCCCGCTCCAGGGCATAGGCTGATGCATTGTTGCTGATGACGGTTACCACCCGGGCATTACGGATCGTTCCATTGTCCACCGCATCCAGAATAGCCTGAAGATTGGTTCCACCGCCGGATACCAGCACCGTTACCTTTAACATACGGTCACTCCTTTTTCACCGGCCTCTACCTGGCCAACCACATAGGGAGTCTCACCTGCTGCCTTGATGGCTTCCATGGTCTTGTCCACATCAGCCGGATCAACAGCCAGCATCATACCGATACCCATGTTGTAGGTGTTGTACATCATTTCTTCTTCAATCTTGCCTTCCTCTGCCAGCATCTTGAAGATGGGCGGGATCGGGTAGCTGTCTTTCTTTACTACTGCGCGAACGCCGACCGGAAGCATACGGGGAATATTCTCATAGAAACCGCCGCCTGTAATATGGCTGCAGCCCTTGATGGTAACACCTGCTTCTTTCACGCTCTTTAATGCTTTTACATAAATCTTGGTGGGTGCGATCAACGCCTCACCCAGGGTGCATCCCAGAGATTCAAAATATGTATTCAGGTATTCCTCTTTCATGGGGAACACTTTACGAACCAGAGAGAATCCGTTGCTGTGTACACCGGAGGATGCCATGCCGATCAGCACATCGCCCGGCTTGATATTCTCACCTGTGATCAGGTTCTTCTTGTCCACGATACCCACTGCAAATCCGGCCAGGTCGTACTCATCCACCGGATAAAAGCCCGGCATTTCTGCAGTCTCACCGCCAATGAGAGCAGCTCCGGACTGCTTGCAGCCCTCTGCAACACCGCTTACGATCTCCGCAATTTTCTCCGGATAGTTCTTGCCGCAGGCAATGTAATCCAGGAAGAACAGGGGCTCACCGCCTGCACATGCAATATCGTTTACACACATAGCTACACAGTCAATACCTACGGTATTATGCTTGTCCAGAATGAAAGCCAGTTTCAATTTGGTTCCTACGCCATCGGTACCGGATACCAGTGTAGGCTCCTCCATATCCTTAAAAGCATTCATGGAGAATGCACCGGAAAATCCGCCCAGGCCTGTCAGCACCTCAGGACGCATGGTTTCCTGCACATGCTTTTTCATCAGTTCCACTGATCTGTAACCAGCTTCAATGTCTACTCCTGCATTCTTGTAATCCATTCTTTTTCCCTCCGTATGTGTTTTGTTAGTAATTCTTATATCCAACTTCCTGTAAGCGGGCGTCTTTTTTCTCCACCTGCTCTTTTAACTTTTTCGAGTAATCCTTCAGCCTGCCCAGCAGCGCCTCATCTGAGGTTGCCAGAATCTTGGCTGCCAGAAGACCCGCATTGGCTCCGCCGTTGATGGCTACAGTCGCCACCGGAATACCGGAGGGCATCTGTACGATGGAATACAGGGAATCCCGTCCACCCAGAGAGGTTGTATGCATGGGGATGCCAATGACCGGCATGGGGAAAATAGCCGCGCACATGCCCGGCAGATGAGCCGCCATACCTGCGCCTGCAATGATCACCTTGAATCCCTTACTCTCCGCACTCTTTGCATATTCGAAAAATACATCCGGTTCCCGATGAGCGGAAATGATCTTCATCTCATACTCAATTCCCAGCTCCTCCAGAATATCCGCTGCCTTACTCATTACCGGCATATCGGAATCGCTTCCCATTACAATACCCACTTTTGCCATGGACTGTTCCTCCTTTGTTTTTCATTTTTCCCTGAAATACAGGAAAATCAATGACTGTTTATAAGCCTCTCTTATAAGTACAACTTTTTAACAGTCCTTTATTTATAAGCAGTTTAACCGTTCTGTTTTGGCTTGTCAACTGTGAATTTAACCAAAGCTATTCTCCAAAAGGCCGGTTCAGTTCTTCTGTTCCCGGCAGCACGAATCTGCCCTGCTCAATGACCGGGATCCGCTGACCATTCTCCTTCACAATGTGCACAAATTCCAGTTCATCATAGGGAATGGTAATATCCGTGTGGCAGTTGAAGTACGCCTTGCCCGGGTCTTCCTTACGCAGCAGAGAACACTCATTGTCCTTGCCAATCATGCGCTTGCCGTCAGGATTCCAGGTGGGCACATCCTCTTCCCAGGAAAAGCAGGTGTCTCCCAATGCAAAATGGGGCCCCATCTTCTCTGCGATCAGAATAGGCAGCTTGTCTGCGATGCCGTACTTCTGGGCCATCACATAAGCGGTAGTATTGGTACCGATGGCGAACTCGCCCAAAGGCACCGTCTCATGATGGAACAGCAGGTGCTCTTTGATATAGGCCCGGTTTTCCTCCTCTGTGGGGAAGTTTTTGCAGCTGTAGCTCTCCACCATGCCGTCTTTCAGAACGATCTCCAGGTCCACATAATTCATCTCATTTAAATACACCTGGCTTACATGGAGCACACCGGTGCTTCCCGTAAGGATTGGAGAGGTAAACACCTCGCCCACGGGAATGTTCACATCTGCCACGCAGTTTTCAAACAGGGTCTCCTTTTCCGGGTCTTTGATCTCGTGCATCTGCACCACCAGGTCGGTGCGATTGGCGCCGGAGCCCTTGATGTGTACACATTTTCCCTGATCCAATGCATCGATGAGGCACTGCTGGATCCGCTGATACAGCTGATAATCCAGAGTATTGATCTTTACCGTCTCTGCAAAGATCTCCTCATAATCCGGTCCAATCTCCGGCAGTGGATACGCAATGATGGTAAAGCTGCGCTCCTCGCCCCTGATGTATTCATTGACCATTCTGCCGGACTCACTGGCATACTGGACATTCAGCTTCTGCTGTTTCTCAGTGGGAACCAAAGCCGACGGACAGGTCTTGGGCACAAAATCCACCTCTCCAAAGACCTCCATAACAGCAGGTCCTGCGTGCACCTGAGCCAGATCTTTGTACTGCTCGTAGCAGGTGCGCAGAACGCCTAATTTACGCTCCACCAGCTTTTTGTCCAAATACAAGGCATAATCCCCCTTGTGGTCATACCAATACTGACGATTGGGGCCTGCGGAACTGTAGCCCGCATTGTGCTGCGGCCGGCGCAGCAGGCTGTGCAGCGGTTCCCGGTAAATGACGGCCTGAAGGCCCATGGCCCGGAAATTCTCAATGGACGCCTTTACCAGCCGCTCAAAGCCCAGTCGATAGCGGATATTGACAGTTTTCTTTTTATCCAGGGGCTTCCCTGCATTTACAAAACCGATGCGGTATCCTTCAGTAAAAGTCAAAGCCATGGCCTCGATCTGCTCCTGAGGCAGGGATGCCAGAAACTTACTGGTGCGGATCTCTGACTCTGTAATATATTCTCCAAACAAATACAGATAACGGGGATCGGTCAGATCTGCCCCGCAAATAATATCTCTTGCAAAGGAAAGGGCCGGATCCAGCTGCTCTCTCAGGCGGTGAGCCAGAAACACATCGCTGTAATCACTGTTCCACCAGTACAAAATCTGCTGCAGAGAAGAGGCCTTTGGCACTCCCTCCTCAAAGGCATTGTACACCTCGATGAACAGCTCATTGCCCACAGTAATATCCGTCAGCCGCTGCTCAAATGCATAGACGATGTGCCCCCGCAGCTCCACATACAGATGGCTCAGATAGGGGCCGTATTCTTCCCCCAGGTGCTCCGCTGCCACTGCCGGATTGGCATAGCTGGTCTCATAGGCCGCGCCTGCAACATCACCGTAGAGCTTCTGATTCCACTCCTTTAATTCCTCCAGAGAGGCCTGCTCCAGACGTCCCCTTTGCAGCTCCTCCAAAAGCTCCCCGATCATACCGACAAATCCGGCCACGTACCGGAAATACTGCCGATAGGGCTCTGCTACGGTGTGTTCCTGTAATATCTCTGCGATCCGCTCCATAGAAAGCTCATACCGCTCCCGGATCGCCTCATTTTCTTCTTCAAAAAGCTCCCACGCTTTCATTTCATAACTCCTCTTTTTTACATGCCGGTTTCACATGCCTATTTCGTGCGGACTCTACATGCCCAGCACGTATAAAATAATCCAGGCCACCAAAAGCAGCCCGTTCAGAACGCATCCCACATAGGAGAACAAATAAAACCGTTCCTCCTCCTGAAAGCTCTTTATAGCCAGATACAGTCCTACAGCAGCCGCTGCCATGGACAAAAAGCCCAGAAAGCCAACGTACGCTCCAGCAGCTCCGCTCTGCCGGTAGGAAAGATAAAAAAGGCCGCTCAAAAAGAGCAGCACAAAAAAGCCAATGCCACTGGAAATCATCCCGTGCTTTGTATGTCTTTTATTGGTAAACTTATATCCTCTTCTTCTGCTCATGTTCGGTTCCTCCATTTGCGCCAGCACCATGCAAAAATCCCATAGCCAATGAAGCCTCCAATGGTATTCAAAAGCAAATCGTCCACATCAAAGGTTCCCACCTTTGCCACCAGCTGGATCACTTCTGCCGCCAGACTGATCTCAAAGGCCAGAAGGGCTGTCCTGAAAAATCCCCGGTGCTCCTCAAACAAAAGGGGCACCGCCAGACCCACCGGCACAAAAACTCCGATGTTGCCCAACAAATTCACAAGCACTGCCTCTATTCCCAGGATCTTCCGATGAACCCAGAACCGCCTGATCTCTTTAAAAAGAATCAGATTGTAATGGTACTCCCGATTGGAAAGAGTCCTTCCATAACGTTCTGAAAAAAACAGGAAATATACGAGGCCGGCCATGTACAAAAAGAACAGCATGCGCCCGCCCCATAACATCCATTTTGAATTTGGGAAATCCAGCTTACTTTTCTTCATGTCAGAACAGTAAATCTGTCTTTCTCTTTAACAGCCGGCCGCCGTTTATGATCATCAGAATGCCTGCTGTCACACCAACCACCAGCAGAGCAATTCCCAGAACAAGATTTCCGGCTCCCACACTATTCATGGTCTTATAAGCCTTTTCATTCATGTATGTCTCCTCCTATGGCTCTATTTTACACCATACTGTTCATAATATTCGTCAATGGCTGCCTTTAATGTGTCATCAATGATCACCCGGCCCTTGTAGGGACGATTGTACAAATGCTCTGTCACTTCTGCCATAGTTACAATGGCATTGGCATCAAATCCATACAGCTCTTTGATCTCGTCCAGCGCGCTCTTCTCGCCGCCCTTGCCTACTTCCATACGGTTCAGGGATACCATCAGTCCCACGATCTCCACGTCCGCTGCCCCTCTTACCTTCGGAACAGTTTCTTCCATGGATTTTCCGGAGGTGGTAACATCTTCGATCATAACCACCCTGTCACCGTCTTTTAACTTGCTTCCAAGAAAGCTGCCTTTATCTGCACCATGGTCTTTTTCCTCCTTACGGTCAGAACAGTAACGAATTTCCTTCCCATACAGCTGGCTGTAAGCCACTGCAGTCACAACGCTGATGGGAATTCCCTTGTAAGCCGGTCCGAACAGTACATCAAAGTCATCTCCGTATGTATCGTGGATCGCCTTTGCATAGTATTCACCCAGTCTCATCAACTGGCTTCCTGTCACATAGGCGCCTGCATTCATAAAGAAGGGAGATTTTCTGCCGCTCTTTAATGTGAATTCACCAAACTTTAACACTTGGCTGTCTACCATAAACTCTATAAATTCCTGCTTGTACTGTTCCATTTTATCTAAAACCTCCTGTTTTTCAATTTCCCTGGCTAAATG
>JAFTZF010000032.1 GCA_017464645.1 Lachnospiraceae bacterium
AAATATGCAATCTTCCCGGGAGACTTTCGTAAATCTTAAAAATGTGTTATACTACAAAACAAAAGGCAGGATGGAGGGAAAAGAATTGCAGCTGGTTCGGATTCAGATTCGAAATTTTAAGTCCATACGGAATCTGTGTATTACAGATATAGAGAGCGCTTTGATCTTGGTGGGTAAGAATAATACCGGAAAGACCTCGGTTCTGGATGTGATCCGTGCAGTAGGCGGTTCCTATCAGGTAAAGCCGGAGGATTTTCACCAGGGACACCAGAATATTGAGATTCAGGTATCGCTGCGGATTACCGAGGAGGATCTGCAGGTGCTTCATGCCCATGGCATTGTCAGCAGCTACAAGGGCTACGAAGCCTGGAAGAAAGACTTTTGCAGCAAGCTGCCCTCTTATCAGAATGAGGTCCTGGAGTTTGAGTGTGTCATCAACCGGGACGGTACGGTTCGATATGGAGATGGGTTCAAAAAGAATAACCGCTGGATCCCGGCAGTGTTCCCCAAGATCTATTATCTGGATACTCAGAGGGATTTAGGCCAGGTGCAGGAAGATTTACTCCTGTTCCAGGAGGATGCTCAGCTGAAGCGCATGCGGGCAGACACCTGTCTCTTTGATGGGGCCAAGAAATGCAGCAGGTGCTTTTCCTGTATCGGTCTGATCCATCAGAAAAAGCCGGAGGAGCTGACTGCCTTTGAGACAGCCAAGCTTCTGGAATATAAATTCTATCAGCTGAACTTGAGTGAATTTCAGCAGAAGGTAAACGAGAGCTTTCAGAGAAACAGCGGGTATCAGGAGGAGATCCGCTATACGGTCAGCTGTGATCCCAATCAGCTGTTTCAGGTGCAGGCCCAGACCTATCATCAGGAGCGGCAGACCTTAAGTCCGGTGGAGCACTTAGGCAAGGGCATGCGCAGCATGTATCTGCTGTCGTTGTTGGAGGCCTATGTGGAGGGAGAGGACCGGCTGCCCAGCCTGATCCTTATCGAAGACCCGGAGATTTTCCTCCATCCGCAGCTGCAGAAGGTATCCAGTGAGATTCTCTATGGGCTGTCCAAGAAAAACCAGGTGATCTTTTCCACTCATTCTCCCAACCTGCTGTTCAATTTCAGTATCCGGCAGATCCGCCAGATGGTGCTGGGGGAGGATGGGTATTCCGATATTCGGGAGCAGGCGGATATCGACGATATTTTAAATGACCTGGGCTATTCTGCCAACGACCTGATGAATGTAAGCTTTGTGTTTCTGGTGGAGGGCAAGCAGGATAAAAGCCGGTTGCCGCTGCTTCTGGAACAATACTATTCCGAGGTGTACAATGACGAGGGCAAGCTGTCCCGCATTGCCATCATCACCACCAACAGCTGTACCAATATCAGGACCTATGCAAATTTGAAATACATGAATCAGGTGTACATCAAGGACCAGTTCCTGATGATCCGGGACGGAGATGGCAAGGATGCAGAGGAGCTGGCCGGTCAGCTTTGCAGGTATTATGATGAGCGAAATCGCCAGGATGTGGATAAGCTGCCCCGGGTGACCCGTAAGAATGTCCTGATCTTAAAATATTATTCCTTTGAGAATTATTTCTTCAATCCCTCGGTCATGGTGCAGATCGGCATCCTGCAAGAGGAAGAAGATTTCTACCGGATTTTCCTGACCAAGTGGAAGGAATATCTCCATCGCATCAAGAGTGGCAAGGCCCTGCGGGCGGTACTGGGCAAGGATCTGCGGACGGTAGAAGATGTGAAGGCCCATATGGAGGAGATTAAAATTCACATGCGTGGTCACAATCTCTACGACATTTTTTACGGCCCCCACAAGAAGCGGGAAAAAGAGCTTTTGAAGCGTTATATTGAGCTGGCGCCCAGAGAGGATTTCTCGGATATTCTGGATACCATCGACAGCTTTGTATATTTTAACAGCAAGAAAAAAACAGAGGAGAAATGACATGTGAATATCAGACGGGCGGAGACAAAGGATATGGAAGGAATCAACCGGCTGCTTCATCAGGTGCTGATGGTGCACCACAACGGCAGACCGGATCTGTTCAAGGCCAATGCAAAAAAGTATACGGATGCGGAGCTGGCAGAGATCATTGCAGATAATGCCAGACCCATTTTTGTAGGAACAGATGAAGCAGGAGAGGTGCTGGGGTATGCTTTCTGTGTG
>JAFTZF010000033.1 GCA_017464645.1 Lachnospiraceae bacterium
AAATAGATGCTATTAACCGTGAACTGCGCCAGATTCCTTTTGGAAATGATACTTACAAATTCGTAATGAGAGAAAAGGCAGACAGAAGCGTCTTTTTCAGAATCTGCAAAAGGCTGGAGAGTTATATGGATTCTCCGGAGGTTTATATGAATTCCAATCGTGATGATGAGGAAATGGAGAGAGACATTCAGGAATTCCTGAGTGTGATTCTGGAGGAAGAAGATGAGCAGGAATATACCGATTATCGCAAATATTTTGTCTACGATATGGAGATTGTCAGCAGACAGGGAAAAGATGAGATTGTTGCGGAATTGTCTCAGAAACAGGGCTCGGCAAGCAATGGTGAGAAGCAGACACCATATTTCATCATCTTGGCAGCAAGCTTGATGCAATATTACCCAAGGCAGGTATGTTGTGCCAGACTCGCCTTCATAGATGAGGCTTTTTCGGCTTTGTCCAGAGAGCGTATTGAGCAGATGGTGAAATATTTTGAAGAGAACAATTTCCAGGTAATTTATGCAGCTCCTCCGGAAAAAATTAACAGCATCGGCTCTTTTATAGGGTCAACGGTAAGCCTTGTAATCACCGGGCGATATACAAATGTAGTGGAAGGATTGGTAAACGGGGATGCTGATTACACTTCGTGAATTTCAAAAAAAGGTTTTGGAATTGTTACTTGATAAATATGAGGACAGCAAGACTTATGCCGGTGAAAATCGGGTTTCGCAGAGCTTTTCTGTGCTTCCATCGAAGGTTTTTGGTTCTTATGACTCTGATTATGAAGATGTGGATCTGGTACGGGATTTTGAAAGCCAGATGGAAGAACTTGAGAGGGAGAGACTGCTGGAGATCCGGTGTGGCAGTCGAGGGCTGGAGAAATTGGTGGCAATCCCGGAATGTTGGCAAGTTTACTATGTGTTGCTGCAAAGAGAGGATAAACATACGCTTCAGCAGAAACAGAAGGAAATGTACCAAAGTTTTTTAGGGATACATCCTATATTGGATTCTTTTTGTCAGGAGCAGATCCGACGTCTGGATGATAATAAAAAGGCATTGTATAGTTATGAGGAGGCAGAGCGGATGCTTGACTTATGCCAATTCATATTAACAAATCAACAGGAAATTTTGGAACGTGAGCTTTCAATTGCTGTATTAAAAGATAGTAAGCTCTGGGAGCAAAAATATCGCACTACTGTCTGTAATTTACTGCGTCATTTTGGAAACTATGAGGAGTTGCTGTTGGGAGTGACGGGGGAAGATAAAGAGGATAAACGTGAAGTAGAACGGATTTTGTTGGCAGAGCATCTGGTGTTCTCGAATCCATCCTATGTATATTTTAAGGGAAATGCTACATTTTTGTTTGTGGATGGTGGTAAGCTGGAGGTGCGTGATGATATGCCGCTTGCTTTTTCCACAGATATGATAAAGCGGTTAGAAAAGGTTCAAATTTTTGATGCTCAGGTTATGACTGTAGAGAATCTGACCTCATTTAATCGAATGAAGCGGGAAGGCAGCTTTTTGATCTTTTTGAGTGGATATCACAATTCCGCAAAGCAGAAACTGATAAGAAAAATATATGAGGGGAATTCGAATCTTCAATGGAAGCATTTTGGAGATATTGATCCAGATGGCTTTTATATACTGGAGCATTTACGACAAGGCACAGAGATAGATTTTGAACCAGTGTATATGGACTGCGATTATTTAGAAAAATATAAGGATTATACGAAATCCTTAACAAAAAATGACAGGAATAAGGCTGCGAGATTGCTTCAAGAAGGGAAATATTGTGATGTCATGAATTATATGTTGGATAAGGGGGTAAAATTAGAGCAGGAAATTATTAGCTGGATGGAAGACTGATTTTGGCGGTCAAATTAACACTGTGTCCTTATTGACCACAAGCAGAGGGACAGGTCTTCGGTATCGGCTGCAAGATCTTTACGATCGCCGGGCCGGTGATCTTGTATGGTATCTTTACCAGCTGGGTGCTGGGATTGGGATATTGGGTGTTGAAGTGTATGGGAGTGGCGTAAGCCGCTCCTTTTTTGAAATAAATCATTGATTTTCTCCATATATTGTAATAGAATGCAAATAAGAGGTGAAAATATGATAAAAACTTATGCTATGATGATGGAAGAATTAAGTGAATATGGTGCACCGGCCAATAAGCTTGGAAGAATGGTCAAAGAAGGTTCTTGTACTCAAATAGTGAAAGGATTGTATGAAACGGAAAAAGCCACTCCGGGATATCTTTTAGCGGGAAGTATTTATGGTCCATCATACCTATCCTTCGATTTTGCACTTTCGAAATATGGATTGATACCGGAAGCTGTTTATGTATTTACATCGGCAACTTTTGAAAAAAAGAAGGCGAAAAAGTATAGTACACCGTTTGGAACATTTACTTATAGAGATGTACCATCTGCTGTTTACCCTAACGGAATCATATATCACAGAGAAGGGGACTATATTTATCAAGTTGCAACTCCCGAGAAAGCTATTTGTGATAAGCTTTACACACTTCCGCCGGTAAAAAATAAGAAAGAATTATTTGGTTTATTGTTTGATGATTTGCGGATCGATGAAATAGAATTTACAAAGTTAGATAAACAACGGTTGCTTAGAATATGTGAGACTTATCACTGCACAAATATGAAAATGTTAGCTAAGATGGTGAGGTAATCACAAGATGAATGATATGATCGAACAGATGCTTCAGCAGTATCCTGTGGAAACAATTTACGACAAAAAGAATGCAATAAAAGAAATTATGCAGGAAATTGTGCTGTGCGGATTAAGCAGAGCAGGATTTTTCAAAGAGGCAGCTTTTTATGGCGGAACTGCTTTAAGAATTTTTTATGGATTAGATAGATTTTCAGAAGATTTGGATTTTTCTCTTATGACGGAAAATCTGGCTTTTGATTTAGCGGCATACTTTCCTACATTAGAAAAAGAGGTACGATCCTTTGGATTAAACGTCACAGTTGCAGAGAAAGAAAAAGCACGTGAATCTAATATAAAATCAGCTTTTCTCAAAGGAAGTACGAAGGAACATTTATTGATGTTTTACGTGGATCAGCCAATTTCCGGGATTGCAGATTCCGAATTGATTAAAATAAAGTTGGAGGTAGATATAAATCCGCCGAAATATGCAACGTATGAACATAAGTATCGCCTATTACCGGCCCCATATGAGGTGAATATGTATGATTCGGCTTCCCTTTTCAGCGGAAAAATTCATGCAGTTATTTGCAGGGCGTGGAAAAACAGAGTAAAGGGGAGAGACTTATACGATTATGTATTTTATCTTGCACGGCACACTCCTGTGAATCTAAAACATTTAAGAGAACGGTTGCTCCAAACCGGCTACATTACAGGGGATGTAGAATGTACAATAGATGCGGTAAAGAAAATGTTGCAGGAGCGTTTTGAGAATATTGATTATGAACAGGCAAAGCAAGATGTAGAGCCATTTATTCGAGACAGCAATTCACTGATGTTGTGGGGAAAGGATTTCTTTAAACAAATAACGGAAGGATTGACAGGTATATAAACGTGAAATATAAGGATTATACGAAAGTCCTGACAAAAAGTGACAGGAATAAGGCAGCAAAATTGCTTCAAGAGGGTAAATATTGTGATGTGATGAATGATATGTTGGATAAGGGGGGGGGGGTAAAATTAGAGCAGGAAATTATTAGTTGGATGGGGGACTGATTTACTGGTTGCTCAAGATGATGGGAATCGTATGACAGGAGGAATGAATTCATATGGAGAACAAATGGAATATCGGACAGGGCGGAGACATGCCCATCGGATTTGGATTATCTCTGGCGGCAAATGAAAAATCCATGGCAGCGTTTGCGAAAATGAGTGATGCGGAAAAGAGCGCTGCTGTGGAGAAGAGCCGCCAGATGCAGACCCGGGCGGAGATGGAACGGTTTGTGAACAGCCTGGGAGAACAGGCACAGACGGAAAACCGGGTTTTCTAAACCCGGTGGTCTCCCCGATTGGCGCTTCTGAGCCCAATCTCAGTTCCTTTTACGATGCGGACGAAGTTTGCCCGGTGCTTATACAGAATGACTGCCGTGGCTATACATAGAATGGCGGGTGCCATCCAATAGAGAGTTATAATGGAGTAATAAATGGGGACGGAAATTACCGTCAGGGTAGTCCCCACCACAATGTAGTCCGTGATCAGTGTAACCAGGGCCACGATGAGTATCAGGATCAAGGCAAATTTCCAATTCAGAGCCAGAGTCATACCGATATAGGAAGCGAATCCCTTGCCTCCTTTAAATTTCAGATAAAAGGGGAAGATGTGGCCAAGGACGGAGGAAACGCCTGCTACAAAGCCGATATAGGGCACATCTGGAAACAGCCATTTGGCCAGGATGACGGCCAGGGCAGCCTTGCCAATATCATGAACAGCAACCAGAATACCATACTTCCAGCCCATGACCAGCATAGCGTTGGAGGCTCCCAGATTTTGGCTGCCTTTGTCCCGGAGATCAGTATGCTTCAGCTTCATCAAATAAAAGGACATGCTGGAACAGCCCATCAAATAGGCAATCAGAATAATAAGCAGGTATTTCATAGAAAAGCCTCCCTTCAAAAAATGTCAAATAATGTAGAAATGAGTAATATTTTGCACTATTATAGCATGAGTGGAAGGGTATGCACAATATGAGGGAGAAAAAGTTCTTTCGTAATATCGGGTGCCATGGTATAATACAAAGCAAGAGGGGGATTTCGGAAGCAAAGAGCGGCCGGGAAGGAAGAAATTACGAAGGAGAGGCTTATGGAAGGCAAAGACAATAAAAGGCTCATGTGGTATGGGTTGGCCGGTGCATATCTGATCTATTCCACCATCGATCTGCTGGATGGAGTGAATGAGCTTTCAGGTACAGATCGGATTTTGGCAATTGGCGGGGGCGTTGTGTTTGGCATTGCCGGCGTGGTGATTCTGGTTTCGGTGATAAAGGCATGGAGAAAGAACACGGCCGCAGCCAATGAGGCGCTGCGTGAGATGGCGGCAGAGGAAGATGAGCTGCCGGAGGAAGAGGAATAAAATTTAAAAGTGTGACAAATGAAGCACTCTGCAATTACTTGAGGGTGCTTTTGTTGCCTTTTGCATAATTCCTTTGTGCTGCGGGCACACTGTTCAAAAAGAACATGTTCCGAAGATTGGATGCAGAGAAAGGAAATTGCCTATGACACAGATGCTCGGAAAACAGAGTATTCAGTTTGAGAAGGCGCCTCACATTCTGTGCGGCGCCTCTATTGTTGGGAAAAAAGAGGGAGAAGGTCCATTGGGAAAGCTTTTTGATGAAGTGGAAATGGATCCTATGGCGGGGCAGCAGAGCTGGGAAGAGGCGGAGAGCGCCCTGCAAAAGCGGGCGGCCCAGCTGGCCATTCAGAAAGCGGGACTGCAGAATTCAGATGTGCGGTACCTCTTTGCAGGGGATCTGCTGGGGCAGCTGATCGCTACTTCTTTTGGCGTGATGGATCTGCAGATTCCCATGTTTGGACTGTATGGGGCCTGCTCTACCATGGGAGAATCCCTCATTCTGGGAGCCATGACCATTCAGGCGGGGTATGCGGACAAGGTGCTGGCGTTGACCTCCAGCCACTTTGCCAGTGCGGAGAAGCAGTTTCGATACCCCCTGGAATATGGAGGACAGAGGCCCCTTGCGGCTACCTGGACGGTTACGGGAAGCGGCGCCTTTGTACTTGCCGCCTCCGGAGGAAAAGCCCGCATATCGGGCGTGACGCCGGGAAGGGTTGTGGACTATGGTCTGAAGGATTCCCTGAATATGGGAGCCTGTATGGCGCCGGCCGCCTGTGATACCATTTATCAGCATCTGGTGGATTTTGGTCGGACGCCTGGGGACTATGATGCCATTGTGACAGGAGACCTGGGCAGCATTGGCCAGACGATCCTGCTGGAGATGATGGCAAAGAAGGGCTTTGACATAGAAAAGCAACACATGGACTGCGGCATGATGATTTTTGATGCAGAAACCCAGGATACTCATGCAGGAGGCAGCGGCTGCGGCTGCTCGGCAGTCACTTTGGCGGCTAAGTTGCTTCCCATGCTGGAGAAAAGGCAGATGAAGCGGATCCTTTTCGTGCCTACGGGAGCGCTGCTGTCCACGGTCAGCTACAATGAGGGCCAGTCGGTGCCCGGCATTGCTCATGGAGTGGTTCTGGAGCACTGCAGCTGATAGAAGGTCTGAAGAAATAAGCAGGAGGAATACAGATGGATTATTTTAATGCGTTCTGGGTGGGCGGACTGATCTGCGCCCTGGTACAGATTCTCATGGAAAAGACGAAAATGATGCCGGGTCGGATCATGGTATTGCTGGTATGCGCCGGAGCCGTACTGGGAGCCATAGGTATTTATGAACCTTTTCAGAAATACGCCGGGGCGGGAGCTTCCGTACCGCTGCTGGGCTTTGGAAATGTGCTTTGGAAAGGAATCAAAGAAGCAGTGGATACCAATGGATTCCTGGGGATTTTCATGGGCGGCTTTACGGCCAGTGCGGTAGGTATTTCTGCGGCTCTGATTTTCGGATATCTGGCCAGCCTGGTCTTCCAGCCTAAGATGAAGAAGTGAATCCGGTCAAAATGCAAGAGCTCTTGTTTTTTGGGGAAGAACCTGTTATACTGTTCTTTAACGCAGTGATAGGAAGACAACTTTGCTAGGAGGAGAGAACCTTTGAGAAAGGTTGCGATAATTACGGACAGTAACAGCGGGATTACCCAGGAAATGGCGAAAGAACTGGGTGTATATGTGTTACCGATGCCGTTTACTATTGGTGGAGAAGAATATTTTGAGGGGATCAATCTTTCCCAGGAGCAGTTTTATGAAAAGCTCTTGCAGGATGAAGAGATTGCCACATCCCAGCCATCCCCGGAAGTGGTCCTGAGTGCTTGGAAAGAAGCATTACAGACCTACGAGGAAGTGATATATATACCCATGTCCAGTGGTTTGTCCGGATCCTGTCAGACAGCCCGGGCGCTGGCCATGGATTTTCACGAAAAGGTACAGGTGGTTGACAACCAGCGCATTTCTGTGACACAGCGCAGTTCTGTTTTGGATGCCCTTGTTCTGGCCCGGCAAGGGATGAGCGCAGCACAGATTCGGGAGCGGCTGGAGGAGGAAAAGCTGGAGGCCAGCATTTATATTACCGTGCCCACATTAAAATATCTGAAAAAGGGCGGGAGGATTACGCCGGCGGCAGCAGCCATAGGCGGTATGCTCCGTATCAAACCCATTTTGCAGATCCAGGGTGAGAAGCTGGATGCATTTTCCATGGCCCGGACCATGAGCCAGGCGAAAGCCACTATGATCGAAGCTCTTCGCAATGATATAGAGAAGCGCTTTGGCGGTGAGGCTGCCCATCAGGTGTATTTGTATATTGCTCATACCAATAACGAGCAGGAGGCTATGAAGTTTAAGGGCGAGGTAGAGACTGTCTTCCCGGGATATCAGGTGCGGTTTGTGGATCCCCTTTCTTTAAGCGTGTCCTGTCATATCGGTGATGGAGCGCTGGGGATAGGATGTACAAAGATCAGCGCTTCTTAAATGTGAAAATGGAAGATTGTTTTTGAGAAAAATGGATGCCGGAAAGGTGTCCATTTTTACTTTTTTCAGGCAAAACAGATTCCGCAAAGATTTCTTGTAAACTTTCTTGAATAACTTTTGACAAGGCTCTCAGCCTGTGATACACTGAACTTGACTGTAGCATATGTTGTCGTTTTTGTGGAGAAAGTCACTAAATATGGGGCTTTTAGAGTATTGGAGTGAAAAAATTTGGATAAGTACGAATTTAAGATAAAAGCTGAGCAGATGCAGCGCCTGGTGGAAAGAAAAGACTATAAAAGGGCCGGACAGATTGCTGACGGAATCGACTGGCGGCGAGTAAAAAATGTGGAGCTGCTGACCACAGTCAGTGAGATCTATGAGAAGCTGGAGCGGTACGAGGATAGCTATGAGATTTTGAACATGGCTTATGACAGAGTGCCCATCGGACGTATGATCGTATACAAGATGGTTGAGATGGCTACTATCATGGGAGACTTCGAGGAAGCTATCTCGCTGTATCAGGAGTTTGTAAATATTGCGCCCCATGATTTGAGCCGCTATGTTTTAAAATATAAGATTTATCAGGCAAAGGGAGCCCCCCTTTCTGACCAGATTGCTATTCTCGAGGAGTTCAAGAGCCGGGAGTATCACGAGAAGTGGGCATATGAGCTGGCGCTGCTCTATTACAAAGAGGGCATGAGTGCCAAATGTGTGGAAGAGTGCGATGATCTGGTGCTTTGGTTTAGTGAGGGCGAATATGTGCGCCGGGCGCTGGAACTGAAGATGCGGGTTCAGCCGCTGACGGCTGCTCAGGAGGAGAAGTATCGCAGCCTTATGCGCATGTCTGCTACGGAGGAGGTTACAGAGGAGGCCGTTGCTCAGGCAAAGGCCGCAGCTGCTGCCCAGGATACAGAGGACTTGTCAAAGACCCGTGTGCTCCCCAGCCGGGAGGAAATGCGAAAGAGCGCAGAACAGATTGCCGGTGCAGAGCCGGCCGCCTGGAAAAAAGAGGATATTCAGGTTCGGACGGTAAATCCGGAAGAAAGATACAACACCATGAATCTGCAGGAGGAGCTGGCAGCAGGGCTGAAGGATTGGCTTTCTGAAGAGACGGATTTGGAGGCGGATCCGGAAGCAGAGGCAGAGGTCGAAGCACCGGCAGCAGAAGAAGCATCGGCAGCAGAGGAAGCACCGGCTGCCGGGCAAAAAGAGCCAAGAGCCCTTCGCCTGGGACAGATGGAAGACGGCCAGCTGACTTTTAATGAAGAAGAAAATGTGCTGGAGCGCCAGATCACAGGCCAGTTGACTATCGACAGTATTCTGGCTGAGTGGGAGATCAAGCGTCAGCAGATGGAGGCAAAGCTGGCTCAGCTGGCAAAGGAAGAAGAGGAACGCAAAGCAGCAGAGGCTCTTCGCCTTGAGCAGGAGGAACAGCTTCGCAGAGAGCAGGAAGCAGAGGCTGCCAGCCGCGCAGCTGCGGATACAGATTCCCTGATTCCGCCCGATGTACAGAAACTGCTGGAGGAAATAGAGCGTAAGCATCCCGTAAGAATTATCGTGGAGCCTATTGAAAGAACCGAGCCGGTATTTCTGCAGGAGCCGGAAGAGGAACCGGTAGCCGAGTCCGAGGCAGAACCGGCAGCCGAGCCGGAGGCGATAGACGAAATTCCTGCAGAGGCAGAGGATGAAGCGGAAGCAGGTCTTCCGGATATTGATTCCGAGGTGGAGGATGATCTGCCGGAAGAATTGGATGAGATCCAGGCGATTCTGACAGAGGCCCTGGAGGAAGAGCCGGAAGAAGCAGAGGCAGAGGAGCCGGAGAGAGAAGAGCCGGAAGAAGCCCAGACTGCAGATTTCTCCCGGAAAGAAGCAGAGCCCGCATCCGTTATGGTACAGGATCTGGAGCGAATGCTGGAGGAAGAGCTGAAGGGCGTACACGGCCAGCGCCTGACAGAGGAGCAGGAAAAGCTGTTTGCATATTTTACAGCTGTGCACGGTATGAATCAGCAGCTGTCCAAGTTCCTGGAGGATGAAAAGCGGCGGGAGAAGGACGGCACTTCTGTTGCAGGCAATCTGGTAGTGACCGGTGAAAAGGGAACAGGCAAGACCACATTGGCTATTGATATGGTGAAGGCAGTACAGAAGCAGCGCCGGGTAAAGGCAAGTAAGATGGCCAAGATTACCGGAGAGGATCTGAGCCGGAAGGATATTGCTGCAGTAGTTCGTAAGATGAACGGAGGAGCCCTTGTAGTGGAACATGCCGGCGGCCTGACCACGGAGGCGGCAGCACAGCTGAGCGGTGCTATGCTGGGTGAGACGGGCAATCTCTTTGTGATCCTGGAGGATGAGCCGCTGGAAATCCAGCAGCTGTTTGAGAGAAGTGAGAGTCTGGCAGCCAAGTTTGCGTGGACTATCAAGATTCCGGTATTTACCAATAATGAGCTGGTGGCCTTTGGCAAGTCCTATGCTCAGGAGCAGGGCTTTGTACTGGATGAGATGGCAGTGCTGGCGCTGTACAACCGCATTGGAAACAACCAGACCAGCGATCATTTGGTAAATGTAGCCGAGGTTAAGGAAATGATCGATGAGGCGGTGCTCAGCTACAACCGAAGAGGCAGAAAGCTGTTTGCAAAACGTCGTCAGGATGAATTTGGAAACTGCATTTTGATGGAAAGAGATTTTGAAATTTAAGAAAAGATAGGCAGGAGGCTTTGCGGAAGCCTCCTGCTTTTTTGAAATCGTATAGGCTGTCCAAGGGGAATAAAAGAAGCCGCTTGAAACATAAAGTGTTTTGGGAGGTGATTTTTTGAAAATAAATTGGAAGAAGCTGGCTGTCTGTATTGCAATACCACTTGCAGTGGGCGGTGTTTCCGCATTCCTGACCCGTGGAAGCATGCAAACCTTTGGAATGCTTAACAAACCGCCGCTTTCGCCGCCGGCATGGCTGTTTCCTGTGGTGTGGACCATTTTGTATGTGCTGATGGGAATTGCGTCTTATCTGGTTTTGACCTCCGAAAAGACGTATCGGATCCCTACGGCTCTGACTGTCTATGGAATCCAGCTGGCCTTTAACTTCTGGTGGTCCATCATCTTTTTTAATCTGGAGCTGTATCTGTTTGCGTTTATCTGGCTGGTGCTGCTCTGGCTGCTGATCCTGCTGACGAGTGTGTTATTCTATCGAATCTCAAAGCCGGCGGGATATTTGATGATTCCGTATCTGTTGTGGGTGACCTTTGCAGGTTATTTGAATTTCGCAATCTATCTCTTAAATTAAAGAAAAGCAACCATTGTTGCTCGATCCCTTAGGATGGATCGCAATGGTTGCTTTATAATTCCTCGATTTCTACCTGTGGCAGCAGCTCCTGCAAATCCTCCAGGGAGGCCAGCAATGTGCCTTCCAGCCGGATGGAACCGGCAGCAGCGGCCATGGCGTAGCGCAGCATGTCCCGGGTATCCAGCTGGTGATAGAGGGCGTAGCAGATGCCCGCTACCATGGAATCGCCGGCGCCTGTCAATCCCCGTGGGATGATGTTCAAAGGTTTGGCCCGGTAGGCATGATCCTTGTCAATGAGCATGGCGCCTTCTTCGCCCATGGAGATGCATACATAGGATGTGCCCTTTTGGATGACTTTCCTTGCGATGTCAACCATGGAAAGCCCCGCCTGTAAATCTTCCCCAAAGGCCTGTTCAAACTCGAAGGTATTGGGTTTGATCAGGAAGGGAGAGGCTTCCAGCCCCTGCAGGAAGGGCTCCCCAGCCGCATCCAGAATGGTTTTCACACCTTTGGCACGGGCCGTGGAAATAATTTTTTTATAAATGTCAGCAGGCACGCCGGGAGGAATGCTGCCGCTTAAGATCAAAAGACTGGTCTGGTCCAGCAGAGTCTGAATGTGGTCCAGTAAAAGCTCTACTGTCTGAGGAGGAACAAATGGTCCGGCCTCGTTTATCTCTGTCATAGTGCTGCAGGACCGGTCAAAGAGCTTGATGTTGGTGCGGATCGCTCCGTTTGCCATAACGAAATCATAGGAAACCCCGCGTTCCTTGAGGACCTCCTCCAGCATCCGCCCGTTATCCCGGAAATTCAGGCCCAGGCAATGAGTGGGCAGTCCAAAATGGGACAGGGCAGTGCTTACATTTACACCCTTGCCGGAGATGTCGACGCGGGTGCTGAAAACCCGGTTGTAGGAGCCTACATCCAGCTGCTCCAGATATATGGTCTTGTCAATACAGGGATTTAAGGTAATGGTTACGATCATGCGCGTGCACCCTCTCTTTTGGCCAGTTTGTGCATTTCTTCTGTGGCAAAGGATATTTTGGTGATAGCATCCCGCTTGCTTAAATAGCACCAGAAGCTGTCGTCCGGAATGGAAATATCCACGCAGTCGCCCCTGCCCAGGTAGTCGTACTCAATGTGCATACTTTCCAGATGCATGGCGCTGCGCACCAGGGTATAGGGTTTGCCGTAGCAAGTGCATTCCAGGCGGGTTTCCGAAGGGGTCTGAATGAGCCGTCCCTTGCCCTGTTTATAAAATCGCATAGAAGAGGGCAGGGTTTCCACCCGGACCTGGTCTTCAAAATAATAGGTGCCGTCTTCAATTTCCTTGCGGACGCATTCTCTCTCCCAGTTGCTCCAGTCGGGGATGTGGGAGAATTCCGTCTCGCCCTGAAGTGCGTGGAGCTGGCCGTACTCGTCCATTTCCCACTGCTTGCCGCAGTGATTGCACCAAAGCAGAGTGCCTTTGGAGTCGGTCTCATGCTCGCAGCCACAGGCGGGACATTTATACAGAAGGGCATGAAGTCCCTTGGCCCGCTCCGGATGAGTAATGGTAAGCTTATTTTCCAGCTGCCAGCGGAAGTCGTCATATTGGAAGCTTTCCTGAATGCGGGCGTTGATCTCGGACACGCTGAGCCGTTTTGTGTCTTCAGGCGTGAGGATCTGTTTTACCTCTGCCTCTACATAAGTTTTTTTATTGATCTTGTTCCACTGGGGGCAGGTGACAAAGTTCCCGTGAATCCGCAGTACCACCACAGGCACGCCCAGGATCCGCACCAGCTTGCCTACGGACTCCGGCAGATAAGAGGTGCAGCCGTCCAGGGAATAGCGGGCTTCGGGGAACAATACGAAAATGTTTTTCAGCTTGGTAATACAGTATCTGATATTTTTGATCAGATGCATATCATTGATGAATTTCCGGGTGCCCAGTACGCCCAGGGAGCGCATGAGGGGCTCGGTATATGTATGAAAGCCCTCCAGAGTCATAACGTTGTTGATCGGATGGGGATGGGTAGCCTTCAGCATGATGTTGAAGTCCACCATAGAGGAATGAGTCACCAGCAGCAGATAGGGTCCTTCCACCCCGTCCATATTGGTCCTGGTCAGCTTGAAGCCTCGTTTCTTTAAATCCGGCCAGCTGATGATCCATTTGGCTAAAGTCATAAGGAAACAGGGGGAAATCGGCTTCTTCTCAAAATCAAACCGCCGAATACCGTCTTTTACATTCTTGTTCATAAGGGCCTCTTTCTAAATCAATTTATTTTAGGATCAAGGTCGATGAGCAGAGAATCCCCACGTTTTTTTAGTATATTGTTATATGTAATTCCCCTCATCATGTCTATTATATAATTTTACAGGGATAACATCAACTTGAAAATTTTGCACACCCTTTTGCGGGAAATAAAAAGTACCCGTTCTTGCCAAAGTCCAGGGTTGGATTTGACCAAAAACGGGTAATTTTGGAGTGCTTTTTAAGGGGTCTCGGGCAGCTTTGCCTTCTCCACAGCCTTCTTGATGGTATCCAGAATCACCATGGAGGTGTATTGATTTTCTTCCGGATAAGTGATATTATCCAAGGACTGGGAGCTGTAAATTTGCGTGGTAAGATTCTCCAGTACCGGCTCCATGAGAGGGTACATGGTGGTAATGGTTTCGTTCAGATTCACCAGGCGAATCGAGGCTATGTAGTCTTTTTCTACGGTAACTTCCAGGTCGATGGTATTGCCGCCCAGTAGGATAGAGGCGGTGTAGACGCCCGGCTGGTAAAGGTCGGCCTGCGATGTTTCGGAGCCCTTCTCTTTATCCGGGGCAAACATGGTGACCAGCAGGAGAATCAGCAGGATTCCCAGCAACACGAAGATGCCCGTATAGATTAATTCTTTCATGCGAAAGACTACGATTTTTGTTTTAGAGCTCATAAAAAGTGCCTCCCGGGATTGATTGTTATACTATATTCCGAGGCGGGGGACTTTATGACGTATAAATGAATTGACCGAAGAGAAAACTAGGGAATACAGGAGGTATTGTGCTGTGTTAAAGAAAAAATCAGGGATAAGAGATTATCTTCTCATATTCATAGGAACGGGGCTGATGGGATTTGCCATCAGTTCGATCTATGATCCCACCGGAATGGTAACAGGCGGAGTTTCGGGTCTGGCTATTATGATCAAAGCGTTGACGGAGCCCTATATCGAGGGTGGTCTGCCGCTGGGTCTGACCAATGTTTTGCTGAATGCCCCCATTTTTGCGGTGGCCATTTATCAGAAGGGGTTTCGCTATGTGACCAGGACTCTGGTGGCTACAGTGGCATTATCCTTCTGGCTGTCTGTGCTGCCGGTGTTCCCTGTTGCACAGGGAGATATGATCCTGACGGCTCTGTTTGGCGGAGTCATCAGCGGTGCGGGTATCGGTCTGGTATTTCTTGCACAGGCTACCACAGGAGGAACGGATCTGGTGGCAGCCATTATGCAGAAGCGCATGCCTCATTACAGCATTGCGGACATTATGCAGGTGCTGGACGCTCTGATCGTGATCGCAGGCGCCTTCCAGTTTGGTATTAACGTGGCCATGTATGCTATTATCGCTATTTATCTGGTTTCTCAGGTATCTGACGGCCTTATTGAGGGTACCAAGTTTTCCAAGGCTGCGTGGATCATCACTAAGGACCCGGAAGCTTTGGCAAAGGTGCTTCTGGAGGATCTGGACCGGGGGGTTACCGGGATTTCCGCAAAGGGCATGTACTCCGGAGAAGAGAAGCAGATGCTGTACTGCGTAGTGTCCAAGAAAGAAATCGTCCATCTTAAGGAAATGGTGGCCCAGGTAGACCCCAATGCCTTTGTCATTGTGACGGATGCAAGAGAGGTTCTGGGAGAGGGATTTCAGGAAATTCGCGGTTAGAAATTTAATTGTGAACTATGTATAGGTCAAAAAATTGAAAAAATTGTAAAAAGAGAGAGGAAATGCACAAAAAAATTACATTTTCCTCTTTCTTTTTTTATGCTTTTGCATTAATATATAAATTAGGTATTTTTGTTTTTGAAAAATTGAAACTGTTATTTTGAGCAATATTTCTAAAAAACATATTTTGGAAATATAGCGATATGCACAAATGAAATTTTACATTAGAAGGAGCGGAGAGTTATGATTTCAAATCAGACACTTCAAAACACGATTGATGGCTTAAAAGGAATTACCCGGATTGATCTTTGCGTCATTGATACAGAAGGAAAGGTTCTGGCTTCCACCTTTCCGGAAGCAGATAATTACACAGGCTCCGTGCTGACCTTTGTGGATTCCCCGGCAGACAGTCAGGTGATCCAGGGATATCAGTTTTTTAAGGTGTTCGATGAGAACCAGCTGGAATATATCCTCATGGCCAATGGCGGCAGTGATGATGTGTACATGGTAGGCAAGATTGCTGTATTTCAGATTCAGAATCTGCTGGTGGCTTATAAGGAGCGGTTTGATAAGGACAACTTTATCAAGAACCTGCTTCTGGACAATCTGCTGCTGGTGGATATTTACAACCGCGCCAAGAAACTGCACATTCAGACAGATGTCCGTCGGGCAGTATTTCTGGTTGAGACCAGCCATGACAAGGATAACAATGCTCTGGAGACTGTACGCACCCTGTTTGGTGTGAAGTCCAGAGATTTTATCACAGCTGTGGATGAGAAAAACATTATCGTAGTCAAGGAAGTAGCGCCGGGTGAAGGATATGCGGAGTTGGAAAAGACTGCGAAAGTGATCAAGGATATGCTGGCCGGTGAAGGCGAACCATCCGTACATATTGCATATGGAACCATTGTAAATGAGATCAAAGAAGTATCCAGGTCTTATAAGGAGGCCCGGATGGCTTTGGATGTGGGCAAGATCTTCTTTGATGACCGGGATATTATTGCGTACAGCGCCCTGGGCATCGGCCGCCTGATCTATCAGCTACCAATCCCCTTATGCAAGATGTTCATTCGGGAAATTTTTGATGGCAAGTCCCCGGATGATTTTGATGAAGAGACTCTCACAACCATTAACAAGTTCTTTGAGAACAGTCTGAATGTGTCTGAGACCTCCAGACAGCTGTACATTCATCGAAATACTCTGGTATATCGCCTGGACAAGCTGCAGAAGAGCACAGGCCTGGATCTTCGCGTGTTCGAAGATGCCATTACCTTCAAGATTGCCCTGATGGTTGTAAAATACATGAAGTATATGGAGACTCTGGATTATTAAGATAACCGGGAGGAAAACATGATCGATTTAGAAAACGTGACGAAAGCATATGTGAAAGGCGTCCATGCGTTAAATGGGATCAGCCTGCACATTGACAAAGGCGAGTTTGTCTTTATTACAGGCAGCAGCGGCTCCGGCAAATCCACGCTGATCAAGCTGCTTTTGAAGGAGCTTGAGCCCACATCAGGCACCATTAAAGTAAACAGTGTAAATTTAAGCCGGATGAAACGCAAGGCTATTCCCAAATACCGCAGGATGCTGGGTGTGGTATTCCAGGATTTCCGTCTTTTGAAGGACCGGAATGTCTACGAAAATATTGCATTTGCACAGCGGGTAGTGGTTACTCCCAGCAAGGAGATCAAAAAGAGCGTACCTGCCATGCTGTCTTTGGTTGGACTGGCAGAAAAATACAAATCTTTCCCGGAACAGCTGTCCGGAGGTGAGCAGCAGAGAGTGGCTCTGGCCCGCGCCCTGGTAAACAGCCCGGAGATCCTGCTGGCGGATGAACCCACAGGAAACCTGGACCCCAAAAATTCCAAGGAGATCATGCATCTTTTGGAGACCATCAATGAGCGGGGAACCACGGTTGTGGTAGTTACCCACAATCAGGAAATTGTGGACGAGATGAAGAAACGAGTGATTGTGTTGGATAAAGGCGTCATCGTAAGTGACGAGCAGCAGGCTGGGTACAGTCATGCGCTTTAATACGATAGGATATTGTCTGAAACAGGGTTTAAAAAATATCTGGAGAAACAAGATGTTTTCTCTGGCATCCATTGCCACCATGTCTGCCTGCATCTTCCTCTTTGGAATCTTTTTTGCAGTAGTGCAGAATTTCCAGAGCATTATGCAGTCGGCAGAAGAGGCTGTTACCATGATCGTATATTTTGAGGAGGGAACCTCTCAGGAAATCATGGATGCAGCAGGTGAAGAGATCAAAGGCCGGGATGGCGTGGCTGAAGTGAAGTTTGTCACAGCGCAGGAGGCTTGGGACAGCTTTAAGGATGTTTATTTTGCAGAACGTCCGGAGCTGGCAGAGGGCTTTGCCGATGACAACCCGCTGGCAGATTATGCCCACTATGAGGTTTACCTGGACGACGTGGAAAAGCAGGCAGATCTGGTTTCCTACATTGAATCAATGGAGGGCGTCCGCAGAGTCAAGGCTTCGCAGGAAGTGGCGGATATTTTGTCCAACTTTAATGTGCTGGTGGGATATATCTCCATTGCAGTGATCCTGCTGCTGCTGTGCGTATCCGTGTTCCTGATCAACAACACGGTTTCCATCGGTATCGCAGTTCGTAGAGAAGAAATCGCCATTATGAAGCTGATCGGAGCCAGCAATACCCTTGTAAGAGCACCTTTTGTAATTGAAGGCCTTATCATCGGAATTATTGGTGCGGCGATTCCGCTGGGGCTGCTGTATTATTTATATGATTATCTGACCCGGTTCATGGGAGAGCGGTTCAATATGCTGACCGGCTTTCTGCAGTTCCTTCCGGTGCAGGATGTATTCCAAATTCTGCTGCCTGTAGGTCTGCTGCTGGGCGTAGGAATTGGATTCTTTGGAAGCTTCTTTACCATTCGAAAACATTTAAAGGTGTAAGTAATGAACAAAATCTGGAGAAAAGGTATAGGGATGCTGGTGGCAGTCAGCCTTTTGGCGGGATGGCTCTTTTCCGGCAAAGCTGTGCAGGTTACAGCAAGCTCAGCAGGAGATCTGAATCAGCAGTACCAGGACACTGTTGATAAGATTGAAGAGATCAAGAACAATATTACCGCTGTAAAGAATAACGTGAAAAAGCTGGAGAGCAGCAAGAAGAATCTGCAGGAGTATATTGATGAACTGGATGTCCAGGCAGAGGAGCTGAACGGCCAGATACAGGAAGTAGAAGGCCAGATTGCCCGGCAGGAAGAGCAATTGGCCCAGACAACGGTTCTGATTCAGGAGCAGCAGGAGAATATGGTGATCCGGATTCAGTACATGTATGAAAACGGAAATGCCTCTCTGCTGGAAACCGTTCTGACCTCCAACAGTATTTCGGAAATGCTCACCCGGGTGGAATATATCAGCCAGATGAGCCAGTATGATAGGGAAATGCTGGAGGAATATGTTGCTACTACAGAGCAGCTGGCGGTAGAAAAGGAACAGCTGCAGCTGCTTTCTGACGGACTTTCCGAACAGAAGGATGCCCTGGATGATGTAATTGCTTCTAAGACAAAGCAGATCAAGAAATATCAGGACCAGATCGACAAGGCCAACAAGGACGCAAAGACCTATCAGGCAGAATTGCTGGCCCAGGAAAAGGAATTGGAAAAGGTAGAGGATGCCATTGCCGCGGCAGCGGCGGCAGGCGGCTACGAAGGAAGTGTCACGGGCTTTATCTGGCCCTGTCCTGCCAGCAAGCGGATCACCAGTTATTTCGGACCGCGTAAGGCCCCTGTTGAAGGCGCATCCACCGATCATAAGGGTATTGACATTGGAGTAGGTACCGGAAACAACGTGATCGCTTCTGCGGCAGGCAAGGTGACCACATCTACTTACAGCAAGTCTGCGGGGAATTATATTGTGATCTCACATGGCAGCGGCATGTCCACGGTTTATATGCACAATTCCAAGCTGCTGGTATCGGTGGGAGAATATGTGGAACAGGGTCAGGTTATTGCCTTGTCAGGATCCACGGGCTATTCCTCGGGTCCCCATTTACACTTCGGTGTGATCAAAAACGGTACTTATGTCAATCCGCTGGGTTACGTATCACCGTAATGCATAAGACATCTTGTGAGGGCGTATCATAGAAAAAAGGAGTTGGTTTTGCCTGGGAAGGGCGCAGAGGACCGGCAGGGTTCCGGGGCGGCTTTTTATGGGTAAGACGGAGAATATTATGGAAGAACAGAAATCTTTTCAAAAGGGAATTCTGTGCGGAATCGGTGTCACGCTTGCAGTGGCACTGTTTCTGTTTTTGGGATTCCAGGTGCTGCTGGCTGCCAACGGCGAAGGGCTTTTTGTCCCGAAGCAGGAGGACCGGCTGGATCTAACCAATGATCAGGTCAATGAGAAAATGGAAGAGATTCAGAGCCTGATCAACCGGTATTATTTGAATGAAGTGGATCAACAGCAGGTAGAGGATTTAATTTATACAGGCCTGATTTACGGACTGGATGACCCCTATGCTGCGTACTATACCAAAGAGGAATATCAGAGCCTTATGGACAGTAGCAGCGGAAGCTACTGCGGTATCGGAGCCATGTTCTCTCAGGATATGACTACGGGCATTATTACTGTGGTAAGGGTTTATGAGGGCTTCCCGGCTATGGAGGCCGGCATGCAGCCCGGGGATATTCTCTTCGCAGTAGAAGGTGAAGAAGCCACAGGGCAGGATTTGAGCAAACTGGTGTCCAACATCAAAGGAGAAGAGGGCACACTTGTGCAGCTGACCATGGTGCGGGAGGGCGAAACGGACTATGTGGAGCTGGAGGTGGAGCGGCGGCCCATTGAGATTCCCACTGTGGAAGCAGAGCTTCTGGAGGATGGGATCGGCTATATTGCAGTCAGCGAGTTTGATCTGGTGACCAGTGAGCAGTTTGCCTTGGCATTGGAAAATCTCCAGGCCCAGGGAATGGAAGGCTTGATTCTGGACCTGCGCGACAATGGCGGCGGTGTGGTTCAGGCTGTGGTGGAGATGGCAGATCTGCTCCTTCCCGAGGGACTCATTGTATACACCGAAGACAAAAACGGAACCCGCAGCGAGGCCCATTCCGATGCAGAGCATTATTTTGATCAGCCCCTGGTGGTACTGGTCAATGGAAACAGTGCCAGCGCGTCAGAGATTCTGGCCGGTGCTATCAAGGATTATGAGATAGGCACTTTGGTGGGAACCCAGACCTACGGCAAGGGTATTGTGCAGCAGTCCTTCCGCCTCAGCGATGGTACGGCTCTGAAGCTGACCATTTCTAAATACTATACGCCGGAAGGAAACGACATCCACGGTGTGGGCATTGCGCCGGATGTGGAGGTAGAGCTGACCAAGGAGCTGCAGAACCAGGCAGTGATCGCCCATGAAGAGGATAATCAGCTGCAGAAGGCACTGGAAGTGCTGAAAGAGAAAATGTGAAAAGTGAAAGCTGACATAAAAAAGAATCTCCCGCGGGAGATTCTTTTTTTGAAGAAATATCCTGTTTATCTCTGATAACAAAATGTCTTCCGGGCCACGCCAAGCTCCTCGTTGGCCGGGATCACATGGATGGTAACGGGTGAATCCTTCGTGGAGATCACTGCGTTCTCTGTATAGGAGAGATTCTTCCTGGGATCCAGCCAGATGCCCATATGGCGCAGGGAATCGCAGACCTTGCGGCGCACGGTGGTGCTGTGCTCGCCAATGCCGCCGGTAAAAACCAGATGGTTCAGGCCGCCCAGCTCCGCATAGTAGGAACCGATGTAGCGGATGATACCGTTGCAGAACATATCAATAGCCAGAGCCGCCCGCTCGTTGCCGGCATCTGCAGCTTCCTCTACCAGGCGCAGGTCATTGCTGACGCCGGAGATACCCAGAAGGCCGCCTCTTTTTGCCAGGCCTTCGGAAACCTCGTCCAGAGTCAGGCCCTCCTTCACCAGGAAGGGAATAATAAAGGGATCCAGGTCTCCGTTGCGGTTGGACTGCAAAAGACCGGTCTGCAAAGAGAGACCGAAGCTGGTATCCACGCTCTTTCCGTCGTCGATGGCGCAGAGAGAACCGCTGCCGCCCAAGTGACAGGTGATGGCCTTTCCGGTGGAGCCGTAGAGCTCTGCCAGAGTGTCCGCTGCGTAGCTGTGGGATGCCCCGTGGTAACCAAATTTCTGGATACCGTAGGTCTCATACCATTCGTAAGGAATGCCGTAGAGCTTGCGCTCCAGGGGAATGGTGGTATGGAAGGCTGTCTCAAAAGCGCCAACCAGCATGGCATCCGGTGTTAGCTCCTGGAACTGGCGGATAGCAGCCAGATAAGGCACATTGTGGGCAGGCGCCACCACCAGATAGTCCTCCATGCCCTTCAGTACATCGGGAGTCAGCTCATGGATGCCGTAGTGGTCCTTGGACAGTACAGTCTTAAAACCGATCCGCTCCAGCTGCTTAAGACTTTCCAGTACACCCTGCTCTTTGTCCAGCAGGCAAGAAAGAAACATCTGAATACCCTCTGTGTAAGTGGGGATGCACTGGTTCTCCCGATAAATTTTATAGCCATCCGGCTTCTTAAAATGAAAAATCGCATTGTCGCAGCTGCCGACCCGCTCCACCTTGCCTTCTGCCAGAACCACATCGCCCGGCATATCAAACAGCTTGAATTTCAGAGAGGTGCTGCCTGCGTTACAAACTAATACTTTCATGGAAAACCTCCGTTTTCTGGGAATTTATTTACAGGACTATGGTATCATGAAATGCCTTGGTGGGCAAGAATTTTTGGCGAGAGTCTGGAGCCCCCAGGGAATTTACCGGGCGGTTGAAATTTTCAGAGAAATTTAACAAAATATTTATACGCAGAAACAGTTTCATACGGTACAATAGAAGGCGAGATAGAAGAGGGACGGACATAAGGAGGAACAGCGATTGCTGCATAATGCATTATTAAAAGAAAAAGTAATGGAATCTGTGGCGGCAGTATTGCCGATCACAGGAATCGTGCTGGCGCTCAGCGTGCTGGTGGTGCCCCTGAGCCCGGGAACTTTGGTGCTGTTTTTGTTTGGCGCCCTGCTCCTGGTAGTGGGTATGGGCTTTTTTACCCTGGGAGCGGAGATTTCCATGATGCCCATGGGTGAGGGCATGGGTGCATTTATCAGCCGGCGGAAACATAAATGGGTACCATTGGCATTCTGCCTGGTGCTGGGTATTGTCATCACCATGGCAGAGCCGGATCTGCAGGTTCTGGCCAATCAGGTGCCATCCATTCCCAATCAGACCCTGATCATGACAGTGGCAGTGGGCGTGGGGATCTTTCTGATGATTTCCCAGCTGCGTATGCTTTTGAAAATACCCCTGTCTTATTTATTGGTATTCTTTTACGGAATTGTATTTTTGTTGACAGCCTTTGTGCCGGTGGACTTTATACCGGTGTCCTTTGATTCGGGAGGTGTCACCACAGGCCCTATTACAGTGCCCTTTATCATGGCTCTCGGTATAGGTATGGCTTCTGTACGAAGCGACCGGAATTCAGACAGTGACAGTTTTGGCCTCATTGCCCTGTGCAGTATCGGACCGATTCTTTCTGTGCTGGTGCTGAGCCTGGTTTATCAGCCGGAGCAGCAGACCCAGGCCCTGGGGCAGATTCCGCTGGTGGAGACCACCCGGGAGGCCGCTGTCCAGTTTGCTACAGCCATCCCTCATTACGCAGAAGGGGTGCTGACTGCATTATTGCCTATTGTGGCCATGTTTTTGATCTTCCAGCTGGTTTCCCGTAAATTCAGTATGCACCAGATCCTTCGAATCAGCCTGGGACTTGTGTATGCGTACATGGGGCTGGTACTGTTTTTGACGGGTGTAAATGTGGGCTTCATGCCGGCAGGTCAGCTGATTGGTTCTGCCATGGCCCAGGGAAGTCAGCCCTGGCTTTTGATACCCATTGGTATGCTGATCGGTTATTTTATTGTAAAGGCAGAGCCTGCGGTGCAGGTGCTGACCCATCAGGTAGAGGAGATTTCCAACGGATCCATCAGTCAGCAATCCATCCGGACCAGCTTGTCTATAGGTGTGGCCCTGTCTGTAGGACTGGCGATGCTGCGGATCCTGACAGGTATCTCCATCCTGTGGTTCCTGGTGCCGGGCTATGCCATTTCACTTTGCATGACCTTTTTTGTACCTGAGATATTCACAGGCATTGCATTTGACTCGGGCGGTGTGGCCAGCGGGCCCATGACGGCCACATTCCTGCTGCCTCTGGCCATGGGAGCCTGTGAGACTCTGGGCGGAAACATGATGACAGACGCCTTCGGCATGGTGGCCATGGTAGCTATGACACCGCTGGTGACCATCCAACTGCTGGGGCTTTACGGAAAGCTGCGCCAGAGACAGGAGCGCAGAAAGCTGACCTTTGTTACCGATACAGTGGCAGAGGGAATCTTGTATTTTGATTAGGAAGGAGGAGCTCATTGGAACGGACACAGGAACGGATAAAGATGATCGTGACCATTGTGGAACACGGGCAGAGCAAATCTGTCATCCGGTTTTACGAGAAGAATCAGGTACAGTTCCACTACCGGAGCAAAGGCCGGGGAACAGCTTCTTCGGAGCTTTTGGACGTACTGGGATTTGGAGGAACCGAACGGGACGTGGTATTCAGTCTGGCTGCAGGAAGCCTGGCAGAACGGCTGATGAATAAGCTGCGGGATGAGTCGGGAGACGAACTTCATGCCAAGGGAATCGCTTTTATGATGCCCTTAAGCGCAATCAGTAATATGCCGGGAGTTCCCTTGCTGCAGCAGGGAATGTCAGAAAATAGAAAAGGGGGAGCATCCATGGAACAGCAGAAGGAAAGCAGTCTGGTGCTGGTAGTGGTAAATCAGGGATATACAGAGGAAGTTATGAATACAGCCAGAGAGGCAGGTGCCAGAGGCGGTACGATTCTCCGTTCCCGCTGGGCGGGCCAGGATATGGCTGCATCCATTTACGGAGTACCCCTGCAGGAAGAAAAAGAGCTGATAGCCATTGTGACTTCCCACGAGAAGCGCAACGCCATCATGGAGACCATCCAGATGAAGCATGGCCGCGACAGCGGGGCGGGTGCCATGCTCTGCTCCATCGGTCTGGAGCAGACGGTACGATTGAGCTAGAAAAAGAAGCCGGAACAGAGTTTTCTGTTCCGGTTTTGTGCCTTTAAAAGTCAGAAGAGGATGTCCATCTGGACGAAAGCGCCTGGCGCTGATCCTCACTCATATGATGAAATTTAGAAAGCGTTTTAAATATCTTTTTATCCTTAGTTAAGCGCTTTACCCGGCCTACCTGTATGGGATAGGTAAAAATGAGTTGAAAGCCGAAATCTATCAGAGAATATTTTCTTGCAAAATTCACAACTGCTTTTCGATTGGTTCCAAAAGCATTTACCACTTCAAATCGATTATCCAAATATGAAACTTCATAAAACATGTAGAGCACAGGAAGAAACTCCAGTATCTCTGTGGCATGAACAGAACCGGCCAGGTATTCCTGTCGGCAGATATTTAGAACAGCGCCGTCAGGCAGACCTTCCGCGTGATATTTGCAGCCCACCCTCAGAATCAGGTTTTCGAAGGCCGACAGAAGAAATCCCGCGGCTTTTTTAGCGAGCTTATCTTTCCAGGTGTTCCCTTCCACATTCTCCATCTCTTTTAACGCATCTTTGTAGTCTACCATGATTGGTACAACAGTTAGATCGAACCGGTCACCGGGAATATCCACATCTAAGAAGGGGTGGTCCTCCTGACCCTCATCCGGGAGATTGAGCCGGAAGTATCGAGTACCGAACATATCGTCAATCTGTATTCCGCAGTTATGCAGATCATCCTCAAGAACGAGCCGTATTTTCATCTGTTCCTCCGTACGTTGCTTTTTTATAGTTCCTTAATATAAGTAACGGCTTTTTTATAGCCAAGGTTTTTGATGACTTCGTCCCAGCGCAGCTTCATGTCGCTTTGCTCATCATAGTAAATAACGGGCTGAAAACCTGCGTCAAGATACGTTTTGATTGCCGCCAGCCGATGGTCATCTGTTGTCAAAATGATCTTATGGCAGCCCCTGTCCGAAAGCAGAGAAAGGGCAAAAGAGAGCATCGCACGTCCAATCCCTTTGCTGCGGCATTCCGGCAGAGCTGCAACCATGTGGATATATCCATCTCCATTGCTTTTTTGGATACCGGCAGAAGTGGCAACACGTTTGCCGGTTTCGTCTGTCACGAAAAACAGATCCTGTTCAGGCACAAGATCAGGATGATTTGTGATTGCTTTTTCGAATATTGCTCTGTTTTTGTCCGAAATAAGCCCGTTGGAACAGATATCCAGCCAATCGTCGATTTCCTGTTCGGTTCCTTTATAAAAAGCATAATGGTAGCCTTCGGGCAGTTGTTGCTGGGGCAAAGAGATATTGCCTCGTATCATTTTTAACTGTTTCATTTGTATGCTCCAAATCGATTATCTGTTTTGATCATTATACAACAGAATTGGGGAAAAGTAAAATTCTTAACCTTTTATTAAGAGGCTTGTATTGTGGGAAGCGGAGTAGTATAATAAAAGAAATAGTGTGCGCCAAAACGCACACTGTAAGAGAGGAAAAGAGCATAAGATAATGAATGTTATAACAGCACAGGAAATTGCAGAAAAATGGGGCGTATCACTCCGATATGTGCAGGCCTTATGCCAAAAAGGAAGGATTCCAGGGGCTCAGAGAAAGGGCCGGGACTGGATGATTCCGGAGACGGCCACGCGACCTGCTGACGGTCGAAAAAAAGGGGGTAAGAAGGTAGAAGAAGTTAACAGACCGCTCATTCGAAAAAGTCCATTTCTGGATATGACGGATCTGTACCAAATACCCGGGACAGCTGATGCGTGCGCAGAAGCGTTGACGGAGCACCCGGAAGCGCAGAAACTGTTTGCTGCAGAGATTGCCTACAGTCGGGGCCAAATTGATAAGGTATATGAATATGCCAATGAATTTCTCAGTAATCATTCCGGATTTTATGCAGTGCTTTCAGGAGGAATGCTGCTGGCTCTTTGTGCTATATGGAAGGGTGACATAGCCATGTGGCACAGAGCTAAGAAGTATCTATACGAAGCTCCCTGGAAGACGGAACTGGATCGGGATATTATATCCTTATCAGCAGCATGTGTGGATCTTAACATTCGAAAAACAAGTGATTTTCCCAACTGGTTTTATCTGGGACGATTTGAAAATTTGCCGGCAGATGCACACCCGGCAGCCCGGGTCTTTTATATAAGATTTCTCATGGTGTATGCTCAGAAGATAGCAGAAAACAGATTAGAGCTGGACGGAGCAAGCGGTTTGTCGCTTATGCGTTTGCAGCCGGTTATTACAGAACCAATGATTGCACAGGCGGTAGTAGAGAAAACCGTTATTCCGGAGATTTATTTACGTATTTTCTGTGCAGTCATTTATCATCAGACCGGTGATGATGAGAATGCGGCCTTTCATTTGGATAAGGCCATTCAATTATGCCTGGCAGATGATCTGTATGGGCCATTGGTCGAGTATCGTTTACAGCTGGGACTGTTTTTGGACGAGCGCTTGCTGAGAGTGGATGAAAATGCCACAAAAAAAGTAAAAGAAATGCATAAGAAACAGCAAGAGGGGTGGACGAGACTTCACAGTGCAATTGTAAAAGAGACCGTTTCGTCAGACCTTTCCATGCGGGAGCGGGAGGTTGCAAGGCTTGCAGCCTTCGGTCTTAGTAATGCTCAGATAGCGGGTCAACTCCATTTAACAGAATCATCGGTGAAAGCTCTCATCAAAATGGTAAGAAATAAAACCGGAGCAACCGATCGGGCAGATTTTGGTGCGTATATTTAAAATTATATCCTTTTTAAGTCCTTTTGGGAGGATGTTTTGTTTTATAAAACCCCTTATACTGTTTACAAGCAGTATAAGGGGATTAGTATCCCCAAAAGGAGGACTAAGTGTTCAAAAAAAAGGTGCCGCCGAAAGAGGGAGATATTTACAAGACGGTAACAGTAGGACAGTACACATTTGAGCTTTGTTATGGATATTATGAGGAATTTGAGCGGGATTCCGGGGAACCTGTGGTGATCTATCCCGATCTGCGAGAGCAAAAGATATATACCCAAAACGGGCAGCCCATCGTCACAGCCATTCAGGACCCCTGTGTTCACTATGAGGTCCCGCAACAGAAAAGTAGAGATGAATGTTGTAATGACTGTGTTCATTTTGAAGATCCGGAAGATGAGATTGGTATTTGTAAATGCCCGCACAATCAGGTTGACCCGGCCTGGGAAGAGTCAATTTCATAACATGTGGAGAAAACGGCGGCTTGTCCGTCGTTTTTTTGCGTTTGCAGGAGAGAAAGATCTTTTGTCAAACAGACATTAGTGATATACTGGAGAAAGGGAACTGCAAATATGCAATCAGGAGGAAACGTTAATGGGATGCTGGGGAATGGGAATGACTCAGAGTGATGAGTTTTGTGAAGTATATGACCGGTTTATGGATGAATATAATCACGGGAAAGCAGTTTCAGATATCAGCAGTGAGATTCTTGGGGAATATCATGAAGAATTTGAGGATACAGACGGTGTCCTGCATGATGTATATTTTGCTTTGGCTAAAGCAGAATGGATGTGTTGTGAGCAATCAGAAGCTATTCTTCTTCGTGCAAAGGAAATTATTGAAAGTAATGCCAATCTTGATTTTTATCAAGAGTTAGGAGCAACCTCATCGGATTTAAAACTGCGTAAGAAAAAACTTGCTGCTTTTTAAAGAATACCTATACTGCTTCAGAACTAAGAGATATTTCTTTTTTAGAGGAAGAGGTGGGCTGCTTTGGCTGCTACCAGGGAAGTGAGTTTTTAGGAAAATCCAATCTTCGAAAAGTCGGGGCTATCACTATTTTTCCAAATGCCAAGAATCGAATTTTAGGGGAAGATATTTTAGGCTTGAGTAAGAAAAGGGATTTCAGGAAGGATTATTTTGATGCACAGGGCTTGAAGGTATCGGAGTTGCTAAAGGCGGAGAAGAATTCTATTGATCTTAGGGGAATGCCCTTTGCAAAAGTCTATACTTATATTCCCAATAGCAAACCATTACCGGAGATACAAAGTGGAAACTGCCGGGGACACGCAAACGGAAACCGTTGGGGCTTGGACTCCCCGAGTGGGTAGCCTGCCAAGGAGCATACAGCCGCAAGTCATACAGGCGTATGGTGAATACATATTAATTCGACTAATTTAAAATGAAACCTTGGTATATTATTTCTCCTTTTACAGATAATACTCACAGAGTAAATTTTGTAAAAGGAGATTTTTATATATGAAAGCTACAGGTATTGTTAGGCGGATAGAGGCTCGTGTTATAATAACACAAAAGTCGCTTAAAGCCGCATAAACACTGGGGGTTTCACTGTTTTTTTGTCCAAAAATTTTTCGTGAAAATCGGCTATTTTCGACTTAAAACGCGAAGGGAGGGCCGTTTTTCACTACTCTGTTGCAGCTAAAACTAGATATTCAAACTGTCAGAAGAAAAGCCGAATGAGTATTCAAACTCATTTGGCTTTTACTATGATTATTTATCGCCATGCAATATCCACTCGGAGTCGTAGCCGAACTCCATTGCAATG
>JAFTZF010000034.1 GCA_017464645.1 Lachnospiraceae bacterium
ATATTTACCCTGAGAAGAATCATATTTTAACAGATGAGCCAGCATCTTGGGGCTGGTCAGGTCGTTGATTGCTACTACTTCGTATCCTTCAGCGCCAAACATCTGTCTGAAAGCAAGACGTCCAATACGTCCAAATCCATTAATCGCTACTTTTACTGCCATGATAGAATTCCTCCTATAATATATAAAATATCTTGTGTTTTCTCCAACAAACGTCAAGAAGACACATCTGTGGTATATTGTACCTAATTTAGTACAAATTTTCAAGAGGTTTTTTCAATTTTCGTTATATATGCAAAATTCCCTATTATATTTTTCTTGCCATTGTATATTTTTTCTTTTATGATATCTGTAAATTCATTTTACAATAATCAAGCAGGCCTCCAAGGCCCGTTTTTAAAGAAAGGATTCTCTATGAAAATCGATTTTCATGTGCACTCCTCTTTCTCCGGCGACTGCGACAGTTCTCCCGAAACGCAGGTGCTGGCAGCGCTGGAGCAAAACCTGGATATTCTATGCTTTACGGAACATTTGGACGCGGACTATTTCTGCCCGGATGCGAACTTCATTCTGGACACCGCTCCCTATCTGGAAGCTGTTGCTTCCCTCAGAGAAAAATATGCAGACCGAATTGCCATTTATACCGGCGTAGAGCTTGGTCTGCAGCCTCACCTGACAGATTACTATAAGGATTATGCGGCTCGCTATCCCTTTGATTTTATCATCGGTTCCACCCACCTGGTAAATGGCGAGGATCCTTACTACCCCTCCTTCTGGGAAGGCAAGTCCCCCAAAGCCTGTCTGGACACCTATTTCGAAACCACTTTAAAAAACATTCAGACCCACGACTGTTTCGACTCCTACGGCCACCTGGACTATATGATCCGCTACATTCCAAAAGGAAGTCTTACTTACTCCTGTTTCGACTACATGGACCTGATCGATGAATGCCTGCGGCTTCTGATCACCCGCGGACAAGCCCTGGAGGTCAATACAGGCGGATACAAAGCCGGTCTGCCCGAGCCCAACCCCGGCATGGACATTCTGAAGCGCTACAAGGAACTGGGCGGCGAGCTGCTGACCTTCGGCTCCGACGCACACTTTCCTCAGTATGTGGGCTACGAATACGAAAAGGCCTGCGCCCTCATAAAAGCCTGCGGCTTCCGCTATCTGACTGTTTACAAAGAGCGGAAGGCAACACCGTTTTTAATTTAAATATTTTTCTACAAAATGGTTCCTCCGCCCAGCACATATTCTCCATCATAGAATACCACTGCCTGTCCCGGTGTAATGGCCCGCTGGGGCTCCAAAAATTCCACTCGCACCCGGTCCGGCCCTGTCTTTTTGACAATACACGGGGCACCCTTGTGGTTGTAACGGATTTTCGCCATGACCTGGCGTTCTCCATCCAGATCCGGAATGGACATGAAATTCACCCTGTCCGCTTCCAGAACGCTGGAAAATACGTCTTCATTCTCCCCGATGACCACCTGATTGGTCTCCGGACAGATCCTGGTTACTACCACTCTGCGGCCCATAGCAAGTCCCAGACCCTTGCGCTGCCCGATGGTGTAATGAGTAATGCCCTTGTGGCGTCCCAGCACCTTTCCGCTGGCATCCACAAAATCACCCTCCGGCACCTTCTGACCATTCTCCCTGTCAATAAACCCGGCGTAGTCCTGGTCCGGAACAAAACAAATCTCCTGGCTGTCCGGCTTGTTGGCCGTGCGAAGCCCAAGCTTCTCTGCCATAGCACGGATCTCGTCCTTGGTATAGGCGCCTACGGGCATCAATGTATGGGACAATTGCTCCTGGGTCAGATTGTACAGAGCATAAGTCTGGTCTTTGGCTGAAGTGGCTGAAGTCCGCAGGGAAAACCGACCGTTTTCCAGCTGCTCGATTCTGGCATAGTGGCCTGTAGCAATGTAATCAGCCCCGATTTCCAGGCTCCTTTGCAGCAGGGATTCCCACTTCACATACCGATTGCAGGCAATACAGGGATTGGGCGTTCTGCCCGCCAGATACTCCCGCACAAAATAGTCCATGACATTGGCTTTAAATTCTTTTTTGAAATTCATCACATAGTAAGGAATCTCCAGCTGATTGGCCACCCGTCTGGCATCATCTACAGCCGAAAGACCGCAGCAGCCACCATTTTCCTGCTGCACTTCCTCTTCCTCATCCTGCCAGATCTGCATGGTCACACCGATGACCTCATAGCCCTGCTCCTTTAAGAGCCAGGCAGCCACGGAGGAATCCACACCGCCGGACATCCCCACTACCACTTTTTTCTTTTTACTCATATTATCTAAATTTCCTGTGCATCCTGCTGCCCCATTTCAGACCAGACAGGCACATTCAAGGCCTCATACTCTTTTTGTATCCGCTCATCCCGCTCTTTCTTTATATAACTCAGCGCCAGGCTCAGATATACCACAGAAACACCGAAATTCACTGCCCAAAAGCCGGGAAACATCAATCCTGTCATCCTCAAAATCGCCTTTACGGCCAATGGCAGTGTACGGCTGTAAATACTCAATGTATAAACCTGCCCCAAGTCCAGCTGCAGACCTCTGATACCGGAAAAAGCCATGCCGATCCATGTCACAAGCAATACACCAAAGAAAAACAGAAGTGCCTGGCCGATGTACATGAAGAGCAGGATCACAAAGATGCCGGCATTTATAATGGGTACAAAATCCAGAATCATTTCTTTCCCCACATGCCAGTCTTCCACGTCTGCAAAATAAAACAATTCTGTTGTGTCGCGGACTTTCACAAATACTTTCTTTGCATCTGCAATTAGAGCCCCTTCGTAATCTTCAGAAAAATCCTTTGCCGTCTCCACCTGGAAGAGAGCCTGGGTATCCACATCCACATATACGCCCTCCACATCAAGGGCCATGGGCTCTTCCATCCACAATTCTCCATCCTCAAGCTCAAAATTGGGAACCAATTTTTCTATAGCATCTGCGATTTTACCGATCTCTCTCTGAACCGAAACAACCGGTATCAGATATGCGATCACAAAATAAAGGGTTATGAGCAGTAAACCGTATCCGAATGTTTTTCCCTTGCGATTTTCCAAAAATCTCGGATAGGCAGAAACCTTTGCAACCGCACAGCCCATTTGCTTGAAAATGTTCATGTTGCTTCCCTCTCATTGGTAAAATTTGCTCTTAGTACTCTTCGCTCTCTTCTTCCTCATCTTCATGAATATCAGACTTGGGTTTTTCCAGTCCTTCAATCTGGATTCCATTTTTCTCTGCGTAGTCCCAGAGTGCCGCATGAATGGCCTCCTCTGCCAGCAGAGAACAATGTACCTTTACAGGCGGAAGTCCATCCAGAGCCTCCATAACTGCCTTATTGGTTACCTGCAGCGCCTCGTAAATGGTCTTACCCTTTACCAGCTCTGTTGCCATACTGCTGGTGGCCACTGCTGCGCCGCAGCCAAAGGTCTTGAATTTCACATCCTGAATCACCTGGTTCTCATCAATATCCAGGTAAATACGCATGATATCGCCGCATTTGGCATTGCCTACAGTTCCTACACCGCTGGCATTATCAATCTCTCCTACTTTTCTCGGGTTCTGGAAATGATCCATTACTTTTTCGCTATACATATTACTTTCTCCTCTATTTTTTCTATTTGTTATTTTGCACTCTTTTTTATAAAATCTTCATACAGCGGAGACATATCCCGCAGTTTCTGCACAATGTTCTTGATGGTCTCCACTACAAAATCCAGTTCCTCTTTGGTGGTCTCCTCGCTTAAGGTCAGACGCAGGGAACCGTGGGCGATCTCATGAGGCAGGCCGATGGCCAGCAGCACATGGGACGGATCCAGAGAACCGGAAGTACATGCAGAACCGGAGGAACCGCAGATGCCTTCCATATCCAGCATGATCAGCAGGGATTCTCCCTCAATAAACTGGAAGCTGAAATTGGCATTGTTGGGCAAACGATTGGTCCGATGTCCGTTGAGCCGCACAAAAGGCACTTCCTTCAAAATACGATCAATCAGATAATCCCGCAGTTCTATTTCTTTGGCTGTACGCTCCTGCATGGTAGCCATAGCCCGCTCTACAGCCTTGCCATAACCCACGATGCCCGGCACATTTTCTGTTCCCGCACGACGTTTCCGCTCCTGAGCACCGCCGTGTACAAAGGATTTCAGTTTCAAGCCGGTACGGATATACAAAAATCCGATACCCTTGGGGCCGTTCAGCTTGTGGCCGCTGGAACTGAGCATATCGATATGATACTCATCCACGGAAATGGGAACCTGGCCAAAAGCCTGTACCGCATCTGTATGGAATAAAATACCGTTGTCTTTTGCGATCTCACCAATCTCCTTGATGGGCTGAATGGTACCGATCTCATTATTTGCAAACATCACAGAGATCAAAATGGTCGTGGGACGAATGGCTTTTTTCAGCTCATCCAGCTTCACTGCACCGTTCTCGTCCACGTTCAGATAGGTGATCTCGAAGCCTTTCTTCTCCAGATACTCGCAGGTATGCAAAATGGCATGATGCTCGATCTTAGTGGTAATGATGTGGTTGCCCTTGGACTGGTAAGCTTCTGCCACTGCCTTCAGGGCCCAGTTGTCCGCCTCACTGCCGCCTGCTGTAAAATAAATCTCGTTGCTCTTGGCTCCCAGAGCCTTAGCAATGGCTTCACGGCTCTCTGTTACTGCCTTTTTGCTCTCCTGCGCCAGCCCGTATACGCTGGAGGGATTTCCGTAGTATTCTGAGAAGTAAGGAATCATAGCCTCTACAACTTCCGGCGCTGTTCTTGTTGTCGCCGCATTATCCAGATAAATCACTTTTTTCATAATGATGCTCCTCCTGATATTTTGTCATTTATTTTCTAAAACCGCCCGGTTCTGCCTCCGCTCCGGCTTGTACAAGCGCTCCGGAAACAGCCCCTCTGATTTGGAATTTCTTTCTTCTTATTTGGAACAACAGGCTCCTGCTGCAGGCGCCACTTCTTTCACATCTTTGCTCTCTTCGATCAACTGGCTCAATTTTATTTCATCCACTGTCTGATTGATGCTGTCATTGATTCGTTTCCAAACATATTTTGTCACACAAACACCGGCCCCGGAGCATCCCTGCTCTTCCTGAAACCCCGAACACTCCACAGGATTTAAATTTCCCTCCAGCGCCCGCAGGATATCTCCCACCGAAATCTCTTCCGGTGCCTTTGCCAGCACATAGCCGCCTCCGGCTCCCCGCACACTGGACACCAGTCCTGCCTTTCGCAGCTTGGCGATCAGCTGCTCCAGATAGCTCTCAGAAATATTCTGACGCTCCGCAATACTGGCAATGGATACCGCTCCGCTCTCACTGTGCACAGCCAGATCCAACAATGCCCGTAAGCCATATCTTCCCTTCGTGGACAACTTCATCTACATCACCTCGCATAATTCCGAGTATTTTACTCGGATATTGTAATGATAATAGCACTGCAGGAATGTTCTGTCAAGCGTCTTTACGGAATATATTCATAAAAAAAGAGATGTGTATCTATGATCAAAAAACATCCCCTCCTGACCGGGACACTGATTCTGACCCTGACCGGTGTTGTTACTAAAATCATGGGTTTCTTCTATAAGATATTCTTAAGTCGTACCATTGGTGCGGAAGGACTGGGCATCTACCAGATGATTTTCCCTATTTTCGGTATTTGCTTTTCCCTCACAACTGCCGGCATCGAAACTTCTATTTCCCGCTTTGTAGCAGAAGAATCTGCCCGGAACAACCCATCCGGTTCCCGGCGGATCCTGGCTTCCGGCCTGATTCTTTCCGTTTCCCTTTCACTGATTGCTGCTCTGTGCCTCTATGGGGGCGCCGAATTTCTGGCCACCTCTTATTTAAAAGAGCCCCGCTGCATTGATCTGCTGCGCTTTCTGGCCCTTTCTCTGCCCTTTGCTTCCTGCCACGCCTGCATCAGCGGCTATTATTACGGGCGGAAACAGACCGGAATTCCCGCAGCAAGTCAATTGATCGAGCAGGTCATCCGGGTAGTCAGTGTCTTCCTGCTGGCTTCTATCTGCACAGAAAAAGGCATTTCTCTGTCTCCTGTGCTGGCAGTTCTGGGACTGGTCATGGGGGAATTTGCCTCTGCTCTGTTTTGTATCACGGCTTTTTCTTCCAAACCTGCTTTTCATCCAAAAGCAAAAGTGCTTTTTTGTGCGCTTTCATCTGATTTAAAGAAACTTCTGACCATGTCTGTTCCCCTGACCGCCAATCGGGTAGTTGTAAATATTCTGGCCAGTCTGGAAGCGCTGTTGATTCCTCTTACCTTGAAAGCCTATGGACTGAGCAGCACCGCAGCCTACAGCATCTACGGAACCTTAACCGGTATGTCCCTTTCCTTTATCTTGTTTCCCACGGTTCTTACCGGTTCTGTTTCGGTGCTTCTCTTGCCCTCCGTTTCAGAATCTGCAGCAGCAGGCGACCGGAACCGCATCCGCTCCACCCTAAAAAAAGCCATGGGCTTTTGTCTGCCTTTTGGCTCGTTTTGCACTATTTTTTTCCTGCTGACCGGCCATCTCCTGGGAACGTTCTTTTTTGACAGTACGCTGGCCGGAGACTTTATACAGACCCTGGCCTGGATCTGTCCTTTTTTGTACCTGAACGCCACCCTGAACAGCATCCTCCATGGCCTGGGCCGCACCAGTCTTACCTTCCGCAACAATCTGCTGGGTATTACCGTGCGCATTTGTTTTATCCTCCTGTGCATTCCCCGTTTTGGAATCGTGGGATACTTATGGGGCCTGCTGGCCAATCAGCTGCTGGTATCCTTCCTGTGCATCTGCAGTTTAAAAGACTACCTGCGGTAACCTTTTCTTCTGATAAAGATTTTCTCCTTTTCTCAGAGAACCATTCTTTCCGGGACACAAAAAGCCGGAACATCTTGAACCGCCCCCAAAAGTTAGACCTAAAAGTCTAACGATTGGGAGATCGGTTCAGATCGTTCCGGCTTCTTTAACTCATCCTATTCATATTTTCTCTTCTGCCACTAGCAGCGCTCTGCGATTTCGTAAATCAACCGCTCAGACTCCGGCCAGCCAAGGCAGGGATCTGTAATGGACTTTCCATACACATGATCATGGACACCCTGACAGCCCGGCTCAATATAGCTCTCGATCATAACGCCTTTTACCAGCTTATGAATCTCCGGTGCAAGGGCACGGCTGTGAAGCACTTCCTTTACAATACGAATCTGCTGCTCATACTGCTTGTTGGAATTGGAGTGGTTGGCATCCACAATAGCCGCCGGATTCTTCAAATCCCGCTCATTGTACATATTCAGCACCTGCATCAGATCCTCATAGTGATAATTAGGCAGATTTACACCACGTTTGTTGACAGCGCCGCGTAGTACCGCATGAGCCAGATCATTTCCGGTGGTCTGCACATCCCAGCCACGATAAATGAAGGAATGTCCGTGCTGGGCTGCTGTAATCGAGTTCATCATAACCAGGAAGTCGCCACTGGTGGGGTTCTTCATGCCTGTGGGCACGTCAATACCACTGGCTACCAGACGATGCTGCTGGTTTTCCACAGAACGGGCTCCGACTGCAATATAGGACAGGAAGTCCATAACATACCGCAGATTCTCCGGATACAGCATCTCATCCGCTGCAGTAAGTCCGGTCTCTTCGATGGCACGAATATGCATATGTCGAAGGGCAACAATACCTGCCATAGGATCCGGCTTTTTCTCCGGATCCGGCTGATGCATAATTCCCTTGTAGCCATCTCCTGTAGTTCTCGGCTTGTTTGTGTAAATACGGGGAATAATAATAACTTTATCTTTTACCTTTTCCTGAACGGGGACCAATCGGTTTACATAATCGCAAACCGCATCCTCATTGTCTGCAGAACAGGGGCCTATGATCACTAAAAACTTATCAGACTCCCCTGTAAAAACCTTTCGGATCTCCCGGTCTCTTTCCTCTTTTATCTTTACCACACGCTCCGGTACCGGATACATTTTCCGGATCTCCGCCGGTGTGGGAAGCTTCTGTATAAAGTCAAATGCCATTTATGTCGTTCTCCTTTGTCTTATCCGCGGGGATGAGCCTTTGTGTAGATCTCTCTCGCCCTGCTGGAATAAATCATTGTTGTCGAAATATCAGAATGGCCCAGCATCTCCTGAACCACATGCAAATCTGCCCCATTGTCTACCAAATGGGCTGCAAAAGAATGACGCAGCGTGTGAGGCGTAATCTCCGCCTGGATACCGGCTTTCTTGGCATACTGCTTCAGCAGTTTCCAAAAGCCCTGGCGGCTCATCATCGTTCCTGAACAATTAGGGAACAGCACATCACTCTCTGCCTCTCCCAACAGTGCCTGCCTGGACTTGTCCAAATAGCTGCGCAACGCCTTTTTCGCTTCCTTACCAAAAGGAATAATGCGCTCTTTCTCCCGGTCACGGCACACAATGTACTCCATCTGTAAATTTACATCCGGCTGTTTCAGCGAAATCAACTCAGTCACACGAATTCCTGTGGCATATAAAAGCTCCAGCATAGCCCGGTCCCGAATCCCCTTAGGGGTACGGTCGTCCGGCTGCTCCAACAGGGCTGCCATCTCTTCAATCGTCAAAATATCCGGCAGCTTCTTCTCCACCTTGGGAGCCTTCAGTCCTTCTGCCGGATTTACCAGAATCTTACCATTCTTAAACAAGTAGGAATAAAATGCCTTCATGGAAGCAATGCTTCTGGAAACGGTGGCTGCAGATAAGCCCTCTTTTTCCAACACCAGAATATAGGAATTCAGGTTGGTCTCTGTAACTCCTTCTGCCTGAAAAATATTCTGCTGTTGTAAAAATCTCATCAGCTTGCGCAGGTCACGCTGATAAGAGACTTCCGTGTTTTCAGAAGTCTTTTTTTCATCATGCAAGTACAAAATAAACTTGCGGATCTCTTGTTCCATAAGCACTTTCCCTCAACTGCTTTTCTCATGCAGGTATTATGTCTACTATTATAGTAACATTTTTTTAGAAAATCAATGGTCTTTTTTGGCTTAAAACCAAAGAAAATCAAGGGTTTTTACCATGGCTACAACATGTGGTCCGAAACATTTTTTGCTCCACCAAATCTTGTAATTCCCACATTTTTTCTTTTTTCATTTTTTTATTTTTTCTTTCAAATCCCTCTGCATTTACATCTTCTTGATCAATGTTTTCAGAAGCCAGGGATTCACATAGCTCTCCAGTATTGCCCCCACCAAAACCAGACCTGCCGTAACAAGAAAGGCTCCCACATAAACCCCCAGCACCTTTTTATTCTGGGTCATCTTTTTGTTTTGCGCCATCTCATAAATTCGCAAAAGCCCATATGTAAATGTCGGAAAATAAACGAAATACTGAGGGATCATACTCATCAGACAAAGCAGCAGACCTGCCATCCCCAGCTTTGTCACTGCCATGGTCCAGATCAGGCCAAGAGAAAAACCGGTCCAAAGACTGAATCCCAGCACCATTATGCTGCCCGCAACAGTCAGACCCATAAGCCACAAAAAAGCCAGGGTGGGAATCCGCAGTTTTAAAATATAGCCCAGCAAATCCAGAGGCGAATATTCCATATATTGGTACTTGGAAAAGAAATAGCTGCTCATAAGCATATTGCTGTTTTCTGAATGCCCCAGAAAAATAATATAAAAAACACCTAACCCAAATCCCACCAGAAAAAAGGTCAGTAATTTTTTCTTCTTTTCCGCCCGCTCCTTTTCACGCCACAATTCCATAAAAAAAGCCCTCCCATATACTTCAGTATATGAGAGGGCTTAAAAAACATGCTTTGTCATTAACCAAGCTTCTCAGACTTTTCAAAACACGCTGCACAAGCCTTCATAACAGCACTGCGAAATCCCGCTTCTTCCAAAGCGGCCACACCTGCGATGGTGGTCCCTCCCGGAGAACACACCTTATCCTTCAGTGAACCCGGATGCTCTCCCGTTTCCATTACCATCTTTGCCGCGCCTGCCACAGCCTGAGCTGCAAATGCATACGCTTTGTCCCGGGGCATTCCGAACCGGACGGCTCCATCCGCCAAAGCCTCAATAAACATGTATACAAAAGCCGGAGAACTGCCGCTTGCACATACCACCGCGCTCATAAGCCGCTCTTCCACCTGCTCATACTTTCCGATAGAACCAAACAGCTTCTCAATCACTGCCAGTTCTTCCCCGGAAAACTCTTCCCGGTTATAAGCAAGTCCTGTCATGCCCTCTCCAATAGCCGCCGGTGTGTTCGGCATAGCCCGGATGATCCGGCAATCTGCACCCAGTTCCTCTTTCAGTTTTTCGCTGGTAATCCCAGGCGCCAGAGAAATTACCACATGCCTGGAAGTAACCACATAGTGAATCTGCTTCAATACCGCATCATAATACTGGGGCTTCACAGCCAGAATCAAATATTTGCAGTTATTAGCACACTCTGCATTACTGAGCGCATAGGGCACACCGGTCTCTTTCCAAACCCGCTGCTTTGTCTGGTCAGAAAGTGCTGTAAACACCAGCTCTTCCGGTGCAAAAGCCTGCAGCGCACCTTTTAAAATGGCACTGCCCATATTTCCCATTCCAATAAATCCGATGGTTGCCACTTCCCATTCCTCCTTTTGTTTCCTTCAACTTCCGCTATTACGGAAAAAGAGGATGTTACTTTCGCAACATCCTCCCTGATTTCTCGCTTTCCTGGTGGTAACTCTGCCTGTCCAATTACTTGGCGTAATCGGTAACACGGCTTTCACGAATTACGTTCACTTTAATCTGTCCCGGATATTCCAACTCAGCTTCAATCTGCTTAGAAATATTTCTGGCCATCAATACCATAGAGGCATCATCAACCTGTTCCGGAACAACCATTACTCGAATCTCTCTACCTGCCTGAATTGCAAAAGACTTATCTACACCCTTGAATGAATTTGTAATCTCTTCCAGCTGTTTCAGCCGGTTTGTATATGTTTCCAGCGTCTCTCTTCTAGCACCGGGTCTGGCTGCAGAAATGGTATCTGCTGCCTGTACCAGACATGCGATCAAAGACGTCGGCTCCACATCACCATGGTGGGATTCCACAGCATTGATAACAATCGCTGACTCCTTGTATTTCTTACACAAGTCTGCACCAATCTGAATATGGGATCCTTCTACCTCATGGTCAATGGATTTTCCGATATCATGTAAAAGTCCTGCACGTTTTGCCAGGCGCACATCCACGCCAATTTCACCAGCCAGCAAGCCTGCCAACTGCGCTACTTCTATGGAATGTTTCAAAGCATTCTGACCATAACTGGTCCGGAATTTCATTCTACCAAGAAGTCTTACCAGTTCCGGATGAATTCCGTGAACACCAACTTCTAATGTAGCCGCTTCACCTTCCTCACGAATCATTACTTCTACTTCTTTTTGCGCCTTCTCTACCATCTCTTCGATTCTTGCCGGATGGATACGGCCATCTACAATGAGTTTTTCAAGCGCAATCCTTGCCACTTCCCTACGGATAGGATCAAATCCAGATAAAATAACTGCTTCCGGTGTGTCATCAATGATCAGATCAATACCGGTCATGGTCTCCAGAGTACGAATATTTCTACCCTCGCGGCCAATAATTCTACCCTTCATTTCATCATTCGGAAGCTGTACAACGGAAATGGTGGTCTCTGCCACGTGATCTGCAGCACATTTCTGAATCGCAGTCACAACATATTCCTTTGCTTTTTTATCAGCTTCTTCCTTTGCTCTGTTCTCTAATTCTTTAATGAGCACAGCAGTTTCATGTTTTACTTCATCTTCAACGGTTTTTAATAAATACTCTTTTGCTTGTTCGGAGGTAAGTCCTGAAATTCTTTCCAGTTCCTGTACTCTCTGGGCAGAAAGCTTCTCCAATTCCGCAAATTTCTTTGACAGCTGTTCCTCTTTTGCGTTAAAGTTCGCCTCTCGTTTCTCTAAAGAATCTGCCTTCTTATCCAGGGCCTCCTCCTTAGACAATACCCGGCGCTCATAACGCTGGATCTCTGCTCTCCGTTCCTTGCTTTCCTTTTCGAGTTCATTTCTTGTCTTCAGCGTTTCTTCCTTTGCCTCCAACAAAGCCTCTCTCTTTGACCGTTCTGCAGTCTTCAATGCGTCATCTATGATTTCCCTTGCCTTTTCCTCTGCGCTCCCGACCTTTTTGGCACTTATATTCTTAAGAACGGAAGTTGTTATGAGAATTGTAAGGGGTACCGCGATAACAAGTGCAATTAAAATTGATATAACAATGGTTTGCACAGGAGCACCTCCTTATTTAGTTTTCATTGTGCAATACAACACTTCAATTTTATACTCATTTTGATATTATGTCAAGCAAACTCTACTTTTTTAGTGCGGTTTTTTGAAGATTTTTCCACTCCTGCGTCTACTTTGCATCTACTGAAGAAAACAGCACATTTCTCACATCCTCTGATCGGAATCCCCGCCGCATGAGAAATAAATAAAATTTCTGCAGTTCTTCTCTGGGCGCCGTATCCGGATCGATCCGTTTCTTTTCCATCCACCGCCGAATCAACAGACGCTCATCCTGAATCTCTGTCTCTGCAAAGGCAGCTTCCACTATCTCTTTGGAAACGCCCTTTTTCAAAAGCAGTTCCTGCTCAATCTGCCGCTTGCTTTTCACCTGACTTTTGCTGGCAATATAGTTTCTGGCATACCGCAGGTCATCAATATAGTGATATTGCTTGACATAATCCAGCGCTTCTTCCACCACATCCGGCTCATAATTCTGTGCCAGCTTCTGGCGCAGCTCAGACTCCGTCCGGTCCATGCGCTCCAACAAATACAGTGCCCTGTGCTTGGCTTTCTTTCTCTCGTCCATTGCTTTTTACGCTTCTGTCTTCTTCTCCTTAGCCGTATTCTGCTCTGCAGGCAGACCGTAGTGCTCCCGTACCTTTGCTTCCACGTCTGCGCAGACAGCCGGATTCTCCTTCAGATACAGCTTTGCATTTTCACGGCCCTGGCCGATCTTGTCACCATTGTACGCATACCAGGCTCCGCTCTTGTTGATAATACCTAAATTTGCCGCCAGATCCAGAATATCGCCCTCTTTGGAAATGCCCTGGCCAAACATGATATCAAACTCAGCCTCTTTAAAAGGCGGAGCAATCTTATTTTTAACTACCTTAATACGGGTATGGTTGCCCACTACTTCACCGCCCTGCTTCAGGGACTCTACCCGGCGTACATCCATACGAATGGAAGAATAGAATTTCAGTGCACGTCCACCGGTAGTGGTCTCAGGATTACCGAACATCACACCAATCTTCTCACGCAGCTGGTTGATAAAGATCACAATACAATTGGACTTGCTGATAACAGAAGTCAGCTTTCTCAAAGCCTGCGACATGAGCCGCGCCTGCAGACCCACATGGCTGTCTCCCATATCTCCGTCAATCTCTGCCTTGGGCACCAATGCCGCTACAGAGTCCACGATCACGATGTCCACCGCCCCGGAGCGAACCATGGTCTCGGTAATCTCCAGGGCCTGCTCACCATTGTCCGGCTGGGAAATATAAAGATTGTCAATATCTACACCAATATTCTTTGCATAAGCAGGATCCAGCGCATGCTCTGCATCGATAAAGCCTGCAATACCGCCTCTCTTCTGTACCTCTGCCACCATGTGCAGAGCTACGGTCGTCTTACCGCTGGACTCGGGTCCGTAGACCTCAATGATACGTCCCTTGGGCACGCCACCCAGGCCCAGGGCAATGTCCAGGCTCAGAGAACCAGTAGGAACTGTCTCCACCTGCATGTGATTGCTGGTATCTCCCAGCTTCATAACAGAGCCCTTTCCATACTGCTTCTCAATCTGACCAATGGCTGCGTCAAGTGCCCGTAACTTTTCTTCTTTTACCATAATGAAATCTCCTTCTATCCTCTTGTAAAATCACGCTTCATCTCAAACAAATCTTTCGAACTTTTGTTCGTTTTTATAATCATATTATACTTTCAACGCTTTGTCAAGCATCTTTCACCTCTTTTCCCATGACTTTTTGCCACTTACAAAATCTTCTTTTTCTGCAAGTGGTCCGTTTTTTATTTACTTTGGTTTTCAGGGATTTATACTGCAGAAACTGCAGCTTTTCCTGCGGAAGATGCAGGGAATACAGTCATTATAACAGTTTTCTTCTGCCTTGGGAAGATAGAAAAAACCGGCAATAGCTTTTTTCCATTGCCGGCTTTTTGAATTCTTCCAATCAATTATTTCTTTGTAATGTAGCCCTGAGCCTTCAGAAGCTCTGCACACAGTACTGCGCCGCCGGCTGCACCACGAACGGTGTTGTGAGACAGGCCAACGAACTTCCAGTCGTAAACGTGATCCTCCCGGATACGGCCGATGGATACGCCCATACCGCGCTCATAATCCACATCCAGTTTTACCTGGGGACGATTGTCCTCTTCCAGATACTGAATGAACTGCTTGGGTGCGCTGGGCAGGTTCAGCTCCTGGGGAGCTCCCTTGTAATTCACCAGCTTCTCGATCAGCTGCTCCTTGGTGGGGTTCTTGCGGAATTTCACAAATACAGCTGCTGTATGTCCGTTGAGAACCGGAACACGGATACACTGGCAGGTGATAACCGGCTCCTGGGCCAGCTTGATCTCACCGTTCTCCAAGGTGCCAAGTACACGCAAGGGCTCTTTTTCGCTCTTCTCTTCCTCGCCGCCGATGTAGGGAATGATATTCTCTACCATCTCCGGCCAGTCCTTGAAGGTTTTGCCTGCACCGGAAATTGCCTGATATGTAGTAGCAACTACCTCATAGGGTTCAAACTCTTCCCATGCTTTCAAAGCCGGGGTGTAGGACTGAATGGAGCAGTTGGGCTTAACTGCAATAAAACCGCGGGTGGTTCCCAGACGCTTCTTCTGAGTCTCAATGATTCCCATGTGATCCGGGTTGATCTCCGGTACTACCATGGGCACATCGGGTGTCCAGCGGTGCGCGCTGTTGTTGGAAACAACGGGTGTCTCTGTCTTTGCATATGCTTCCTCAATGGCCCTGATCTCATCCTTGGTCATATCTACGGCACTGAATACAAAGTCTACGCTGGCAGCTACTTTCTCCACCTCGTTGACATTCATAACTACAATATTTTTTACAGCTTCCGGCATGGGAGTATCCATTTTCCAACGTCCGCCCACTGCCTCTTCATAAGTCTTGCCTGCAGAACGGGGGCTGGCTGCAATAGTCACTACCTCAAACCAGGGATGATTCTCCAGCAGAGAGATAAATCTCTGTCCTACCATTCCGGTTCCGCCTAAAATACCAACTTTTAATTTCTCGCTCATTTTTTCATTCTCCTCTTAGTTTGTATCTGTACGCGCCTTTGTCTTTCTGTCGCGTACATATGTCTTTCATCAACATATGCTACTCTATTTCCGTAAAAATTGCAACCTTTTTTTGCAAAATTTTAGAAAATCTTCTATGCCTGTAAATAAGCCTCATACAGACCAATCACTTTTTCCATGGCTTCCTTGCCGGGAGCTCCGATGGTCAGACGCTTATCCACACAAGTCTGCATGGAAATAGCTCCATAAACATCCTCTTCAAACACCGGACTGATGGCCTTTAATTCTTCCAGACTCATATCGTCCAGGGCAATATTCTTGTCAATGCAGTACAGAACCAGTCTGCCTACGATTCCGTGTGCGTCACGGAAAGGCACTCCGTGGTTTACCAGATAGTCTGCCGCATCGGTGGCATTGGTAAATCCGTTCTTGGCGCTGGCTTCCATGACCTCCTTGCGAAAACGGATGGTATCCAGCATACCGTTAAACAGGGCCAGACAGCCTTTTACCGTATCAAAGGCGTCAAAGGTCAGCTCCTTGTCTTCCTGCATATCTTTGTTGTATGCCAGAGGCAGACCCTTCATGGTGGTCAGCAGGGAGGTAAGTGCACCGTAGACGCGTCCGGTCTTTCCCCGTACCAGCTCCGCAATATCCGGATTCTTCTTCTGAGGCATGATACTGCTTCCGGTACTGTAGGCATCATCGATTTCCACAAAACGGTATTCATTGGTGTTCCAGATGATGATCTCCTCAGAAAACCGGCTCAGATGCATCATTACAGTGGACAGCGCAGACAGCAGCTCAATCAGGTAATCCCGGTCTGCTACAGAATCCATACTGTTCAGAGTGGGACCATCAAAGCCCAGAAGCTCTGCCGTATATTCCCGATCCAGCGGATAGGTGGTTCCTGCCAGGGCACCGGATCCCAGAGGACAGGTATTCATGCGCCTGCGGATGTCAGCAAGGCGTCCTCTGTCCCGCTTGAACATCTCAAAATAAGCACCCATATGATGGGCCAGGGTAATGGGCTGGGCCTTCTGCAAATGGGTAAAGCCCGGCATAAAGGTCTCAGTATTCTCCTGCATGATCCGAAGGATGGTCTGCAGCAGTTCCTTCACCAGTCCGTCTATTTCATCCAGTTCATCTCTTGTGTACAGCTTCATATCCAGGGCCACCTGGTCATTGCGGCTGCGGCCGGTGTGAAGCTTCTTGCCGGTATCTCCGATCCGGTCAATAAGATTGGCCTCCACAAAGCTGTGGATATCCTCGTACTCGGTAGTAATCTCCAGCGCTCCGCTCTTTACATCTGCCAGAATCCCTTCCAGTCCTTTTAAAATTTGGTCCCGCTCAGCATCCGTTAAAATGCCCTGCTTTGCCAGCATCTTCACGTGAGCCATACTTCCCTTAATATCCTGCTCATAGAACTTCTGGTCAAAGGAAATAGACGCATTAAAATTATAAACCAGCTGGTCTGTTTCTTTTGTAAAACGACCGCCCCAAAGCTGTGCCATAGTATTTTCCTCTTTTCTTTTCCTAAAATGCCCCAAAAGAATACTCATCCGTACAAACACTCTTTTGGGATGTTCGGATGAGTATAACACAAATTTCCTTTTTCAGCAAGTGTGCGCCTGCTATTCCTCTACATTTTTCGCCTTTTGGGCCTCTTCCCTGGCCAAGGCGGCCTGCCGGGAATAGAGACAGCCACAATAGTTCTGGCGGTACAAGCCATATTCTGCCGAAAGCTCTGTGGACCGTTTGTAGCCCTCTTTCTTCTTAAAATCACCTGGCAGCCACTTTACCTTCCGCTCCCGGCACAGTCGCTCACCGATTTCGTTCAGCTTTTCTGCGTTCTTTAAAGGGCTGATGGTAAGCGTGGTAGTCACATAGTCAAACTCTCCGCTCTGGGCCATATCCACTGCTTCCGAAAGCCGCAGCTCATAACATCGAAAGCACCTGCTGCCGCCCTCCGGCTCCTTTTCCAGACCGTTTACCGTCTCATAAAACCGTTCCGCCTCATAGGGCCCGTCCACAAAGCCTATAGGATTGGCCGCCGGAAACCGTTCAATAAAATGCTCCTGCTCCTTTACCCGCTTTTCGTACTCCTCCGGAGGGTAAATATTGGGATTATAATAAAAGACCGTGATGGAAAAGTATCGGGACAGATACTCCAGCACATAACTGCTGCAGGGCGCGCAGCAGCTGTGGAGCAACAGCCGCGGCAGATTTCTCTGCTCTTTTTCCAGCACCTGCTCCAGTTCTTTTTGATAGTTTCGTTTATTCATCCTGTTCCTCTTTCTGCTCCAGATATTCCTCCAGACAGATTCCCTGTTCCATGATTTCCCGGGCAGCCTCCGTGCCCACATACCGAAAATGCCAGGGCTCATAAATAATGCCTGTCACATCCGTCTTTCCATTGGGATAGCGCAGGATAAAGCCAAATTCTGCGCAGTGCTCCACCAGCCACTGATAGCTTTTCGTCTCCTCCTGGCGCTCGTCCAGACTGGTATATTCGGAAGAAACCAGGTCCACAGCCAGTCCCAGCTGATGCTCGCTGGTACCGGGCACAGCCACCACAGTACCGGCTTCTTTCCTTGCTTCCTTTTCAGAATACCCCTGCCGGCGCAATTTTGCAACTTTATTCTCAAACAATTCCGTTTGCTTTTCCATAGTCCGATAGGAAGAAGCGATCCAAATCTGATGCCCTGCCTTCTTTCCTGCCTTTATCATATCCTTCAAAGCCTGGGCGATCCGGCTGTCCACCTGATGACCGCTGCCCACCTCTGTCAGCTCCACCTGATAGTCCTCCGGCATGGGATGGCCGCCATTTACCAGGATCAAATTCCACTCCTCTTTTCCGAAAACCACGGGTTCCTCCACTGATGTCTGCAGCATCTCCTCTGAAGTTCCTGTGGCTTCTGACTGCCGGAATTCCTCTTCCTGCCTTTTATCTGCTCTTTCCTGCTCTGCCGCCAGAACCACGCGTCCGAACAAAAAGCCCAGCAAGAAGGCGAATAGGCAAAAGCCAAAAATCTTCCAATACAGCTTTTTCTGTTTTCTTTGCCTCTGTACCTTTCGCTGCCTTTCCTGTTTTTCCCGCTCTATTTTGCTTTTCTGATCCATACCACACACCTCTTGTCCCTATTGTACGCGGCAGTTGTATCAAAAAAGTATCATTTTCTAAAAAAACCCAAACAAAATCAAAAGAGAACTATCATCTCTATTTCTTTGTATCCAATACCCAGCTGGTCCTTGCTCATCCTCCAGAAGCACATAGATTCCATCCTGCAACTCTATGGGATAGCCCAGCATTTCCATAGCCTTCTGGTAAGCTTCTGATTCAGATATGCCTTTTTTCATCAAGCTTTTCATGGTCACGCTCAGTTCATTTGCAAACTGCGTCCCATTATCCACAGCCGCATCATAGGCTTCTATCCCCGCCACATCTTCCAGTGTATACACAACCTGACACTCTAAGTATTCAGCCCATTTTTCTGCAATTTCTAAAAGCTCGGATTCTTTCATGGCTTCTGAACCTGCGTATGTGCTTGTCTTATATACAGTACTGATATCCCATTGATGAAGCTCTAAAATTTTTCCGGTCTCATCATCCAGCACCCACTCCATGGAAAAATTCTCAGTATAAGCATATCCCGACCAGTATAGCATGGACTGCTCGCTGTCTTCTCTGTTCATAACAAAGAAAACTTCTTTTCTATCCAGGGTCAATTCTTCCAGTCCGTCATCCTGTATGATTCCCAGTTCCTTTAACTTCCCAAACTCATTTCGTACCTTCGCCGTGATGGTGTCCCACGTATAGTGCTTCCCATTGGTCATACTCAGCACATTGATATTTTCGCTCTGGAGCAAATGAACCTTCTCCATCATACTCATATCCACCCGGGCGGTCAGCTCTACCTCCGGCGTGGGCTCTATTCGGCTTTTTTCCAGTCTCTGCCGGTCTTGCCAGGTCAGGAACACAGATGGAAGCCACATGCTGAGAACCAGAGCCAATGCCAGCAACCCGGCTGTCAGAGCATAAATCCTACCTTTGTTTTCTCTGCTGTATCTCTTCATACAGAGCCTCCTTCCGGAAGAAAGATCCGCACTACGGTGCCCTTTCCTTCCTTGCTGGTAAATGTCATGGTCCCTCCGTGCTTCTCTACAATTTCTCCGCAGATGGAAAGTCCAAGTCCCGCACCGCCCTGCTTTCTGGCCCTGGATTTATCCACCATGTAAAAGGCTTCTGTAATCCGCGAAAGCTCCGTCTCCGGGATTCCCCGGCCTGTATCGCGCACATAAAAGGCAAAGCCATCTTCTTCCTTTCGTCCCAGAAGATACAAGGTGCCTTCCCGGCCTTCCATGGCTTTCCGACCATTGTCCAGGAGATTTTGCAGCACGGTCTTCATCAGATCCGGCTCCAGCCACACCTGTCCTTCCTCTACTACCACCTTCAGATTCAGCCCGGCTTTTTTCAGAGAGGGCTGAAGCAGGCCTTTGATATCCTCAGCCAGCCATTTCACATTTACCTGTTTTTTCTCCAGCTCCTGATTTTTCACCACCAATAAATCCAGCAGTTTCAGGGAAAGGGCTTCCAATCGCTTCCCTTCCTTGAAAATGTAATTTGCCATGGTAAACTGCTCCTCCTGCGTTACCTCCTGGGAGCGAAGCATATCCGCATATCCGATCATGGAGGTCAGGGGCGTTTTTAACTCATGGGCAAAGCTTCCAATGAAGTCCTCCTGGCGCCGGGCCGCATCCTCCAGCGCCTGAAAATGTTCTTCCAGACTGTCTGCCATATGGTTAAAGTCCCTGGCCAGATCACCGAATTCATCCCGGCTCTCTGTTCTGGCCCGTACACTCAAATCCCCCTGGGCAATGCGCCTGGTAACCCGGGAAAGCCTTCGCACGGGCCGCATCAGCCACATGGCCAATGCGAAACAACAAAGGCCCTCTGCAGCCAGAATCCCCAGCATCCATCTTCTATAAATCCCATACTGAGCCGAACGCTCCTCAAAAAGAGCCGTCACATCCCGCATGCTCTCCAGATACAAAAACTGCTGGTCTTCCACCGAGATCAAGCTTACTGTCTGCAGCTCATAACCGCCTTCCGTCTCCCGAAGTCTCTGGCCTCTCTGGTCTTTGTCAACGCTCTGAACCAATCCATCATCCGGAGCAGCCTGGGTATTGTCAAACAAAACATTCTGCTGTTCATCAGAAATGCGAATGCGGGGACTGCCCGCCATGGCATCTACCATAATCTGAGCCGTTTCTTCCACATGCTCCCGGGTCAGCTCCGTATCCTTTACCGTGGTATTCCAATAGGCCACAAAGGAATATTGCAGCATTCGGTTTTCTTCCTCTGCACTGAGCGTCTCCCTCTCATAGGTGCCCTGAAACAGCGCCTGCACCAAAAAGAAACCGCCAACGCTCAGCATGATCAAAGAAATGAACAGCGTAGAAAAAAAGATTTTCCAGGAAAATTTCATCTTCTGCTTCTCCCCTCCTACACTTCCAGCCGATATCCCACCTTGTAGACTGTTACAATTTTATCCTCCCAGCCCACTTTCTTGCGCATGCGCTGCACATGTAAGTCCACCGTGCGACTGTCTCCCATGTAATCTCCGCCCCAGATGCGCTCATAGATAGTCTCCCGATACAGGGCGATGTTCTTATTTCTTACGAAAAGAAGCAGCAGCTCATACTCCTTTTTCGTCAGGTTGATGACTTCCTCGCCCCGCCTTACCGTCCGGGAAGCTGTATCAATGATCAGATCCGCCACTTCCAGGGTCCGCTCCGTCTTGTGATACCGCCGCAGCACCGTTTCCACCCTGGCCAGCAGTTCGATGATCTCAAAGGGCTTTGTCAGATAGTCATCCGCTCCCAGTTTAAGCCCTTTTACCCGGTCCGCCACGGAGGCCTTGGCTGTCAAAAAGATCACCGGTATTTCCAGGGGCGCAATATAATTCATCAGCTCATACCCATCCACTTCCGGCAGCATCACATCCAATAAAACCAGGTCATACTGGGCCTCCTCCAGCAAGTCTGCCGCTGCCATGCCGTCATAGACACAGGTCACTTCATATCCTGCTTTTCTTAAATTTACCTCTATCAAATGGGAAATGGACCGCTCGTCTTCCACCACTAAAATCTTTGTCATACTTTTTCTTTCGCCTTTCTTTTGGGATTCCCCCATGTTGCTATCATATAACCTCATTTTAGCATCAAACTTGTATCTAAAACACCATTTTCCAGTATTTTCATATAGTAATATAGATTCGAAATGGAGGGATGGATATGAATCCACTTTTGACACTTTCACACATCAGCTATTCCTACCATGCTCTTAACGGGGAAACCCTGGCCCTGTCCGATATTTCCTTTTCTCTGGAGGAAGGAAAATTCCTGGCGATCGTGGGCCCCAGCGGCTGCGGTAAATCCACCCTGCTTTCTCTGATCTGCGGCCTCCTTACCCCCTCAGAAGGCACTATTACCTTAAACGGTCTGCCCCTTCGCGAGGCTACGGCCAATATCGGCTATATGCTTCAAAAGGATCATCTTTTCGAGTGGCGGACCATTTACAGCAATGTAACTTTGGGTCTGGAAATCCAGCACCGCCTCAATGACCGAACCCGGGAATCCGTAGATACTATGCTGGATACCTACGGTCTGTCTGCCTTTAAACATTCCCGGCCCTCCCAGCTTTCCGGCGGCATGCGTCAACGGGCTGCTCTGATTCGCACCCTTGCCCTGGAACCGGATTTACTGCTACTGGATGAACCCTTCTCGGCTTTGGACTATCAGACCCGCCTCTCTGTGTGCGATGATATTGCCGGCATTATCAAGCAGGAACAAAAAACTGCCATTCTGGTTACCCACGACCTGGCCGAAGCCATCAGTGTAGCCGATGAAGTCCTGATACTCTCCAAACGCCCGGGCCGTATCCAGAAACAGATTCCCATCCACTTTGATATGGAGGCGCGCACTCCCTTACGTTCCCGAAATGCGCCGGAATTTAAAGACTATTTCAATCTCATATGGAAGGAGTTGAATGAAAATGGCTGAAATCTCCCGGGGCCAGCAACTGTTTCTGCAAAAGAGAAAACGGCAGCAGCACTGGATCACCGCCGCCCGCATCCTGCTCTTTCTGGCCTTTTTGATTCTTTGGGAAGGCGCTGCCAGGGCCGATCTGATTGACGCTTTTATTTTCAGCAGTCCCTCCCGGGTGTACGATACCTTTGTGGATATGCTGCAAAGCGGCGAACTCTTTCTCCATGTGGGCAGCACTCTCATGGAAACACTTATCAGTTTCCTGCTTGTCATCCTGTTCAGCCTGCTGATTTCCGTACTGCTATGGCTCAGCCCGGCCCTTTCCCGGATTCTGGAACCCTATCTGGTGATTTTGAACAGCCTGCCTAAATCTGCTCTGGCACCGCTTCTCATTGTATGGCTGGGTGCCAATCAGCGGACCATAGTAGTGGCCGGCATGTCCGTAGCCATCTTTGGAAGCATTCTTACCATTTACACCGGTTTCTCCCAGGTAAGTTCAGAAAAGATCAAGCTCATCTATACCCTGCGGGGCACCCGCCTGGATGTACTGACCAAAGTCGTCCTCCCCAGTTCCATTCCTATTTTCATCAACACCATGAAGGTCAATATCGGCCTGTGCCTGGTAGGCGTGGTCATTGGTGAATTTATCGGAAGCCGCCAGGGCCTGGGATACCTGATCATCTACGGAAGCCAGGTCTTCAAGCTGGACTGGGTAATCATGAGTATTGTTCTTCTCTGTATCATGGCCCTTGGCCTCTATTCCCTCATCCAGCTGCTGGAAAAATGGTACCAAAAGCGGATTTGATGTCTTTCACGCAAAAACAGGAGATGCCTTCGCACCTCCTGCCTACATAGCCTATTCTTCTGTCATTCCGGACCTGCTCTTTTCCGGTCTTTCTTTTTCTCTATTTTCCCTTCTTCACTGCCTCTTCCCTTTGACGACAGATCTCCGCCCAGCTGGGAAGTTTACTCAAAGCCTCTGTAAAATCCTTCATAGCCCTGGGAACATCAATGTTCTGCGGACAGATCCGGCTGCACTGACCGCAGTCCATGCAGGCTGACGGCTGTTTTTCCGCCGGCATTCCTTCCACTCGCATACCCACGTTAATGGTTGGTGAAAAACGAAGCTCATTATAGAAAGCCAGGAGCCCCGGAATATCCAATTCCATGGAACAGCCCTCGCAGCAATAGCGGCAGCCGGTACAGGGAACGGAATTCTTCATTCCTTCCGCCAGCTCCATCAGAAGCTCTGTTTCTTCCCCGGACAGCGGCTTCTCCTCAGAGAAAGTCTTTACATTGTCCATCATCTGCTCCATATTGGACATGCCGCTGAGCACCATCTTTACCCCCGACAACCCTTGCAGGAATCGAAAGCCCCAGGCTGCAATGGATTCATCGGGCCGAATTGCTTTCAGCCTGCTCTCTTCTGCCTCGCTTAAGCTTGCCAGCTTTCCACCGCGGACCGGCTCCATGACCCATACGGGAATTCCCCGCTCTGTCAGAAGCTCGTATTTTCCTTTGGCATCCTGCAGCGTCCAGTCCAGATAGTTCAACTGAATCTGGCAGAATTCCATATGGGCTTTGCAGGCATCCAGGAAGGTTCGCAGCCCTTCTGTCTGCGCATGGCAGGAAAAGCCCAGATGCTTAATTCTGCCTAAACGCTTCTGCTCCTTGAAATAGTCAATGATCCCCCACTTGGGGTCTAAGTAGGTCTCCATGGACTTTTCGTATACATTGTGCAGGAGATAAAAATCAAAGTACTCCACCCCGCATTTTTTCAGCTGTTCCTCAAAAACAGCGGCCGGGTCATAGGCATCCGTGATCTGATGACCCGGGTACTTGGTAGCAAGGTAATACTGTCCCCGCTCATACTCTCCCAGCGCCCTTCCCATCACACGCTCAGATTCTCCGTTGTGATAAGGCCAGGCTGTATCAAAATAATTCACCCCATGCTCCATGGCATAGCGAACCATTTCTTTTACCCGGGTTTCATCAATGGTTCCATCTGCCATCTGGGGCAGCCGCATGGTTCCAAAGCCCAATAGGGGTAATTTCTTGTCCTGGAATTCACCATAAATCATAGTTTTCTTACTCCTTATGATCCTCTGTAACTGCACCGGAACGATAAGCCTCCAGCAGACTGCGCAAATCATCTACCTGAGCCTGCAGGGTTCTTCCGATATCGGTCTCCGCTATCTTCGCCCGGGAATCCATTCGCTCAAATACCAGGGAATCGTTCGCGATGTCGTGGTTGTTGTAAATGGCATCCTGGCGTCCCTCAAAGGGATGATGGGACACGATCCGGATATTTCTGGAATTGTAAATGAGAGTGTACCCTGCAATTCCGCTGGTGGGCTGATATGCCTTACAGAATCCACCATCAATAACGATCAGTCTGCCGCCGCCCTTAATGGGGCTCTCGCCCTTTTTAGCCTTCACCGGCACATGACCATTGATAATGTGACAATGGGGTCCGTCCAGACCAAACTCCTTTAAAAGCATTTCGCAGACTGCCGAATCATTGTACAGGGTATAGTACGCATTCTTCGGCTCTGCCCAGGAGGATTCATCCTTAATAAACCGGCGCTCAAAGGTTGTCATTCGGTCTCTGCCGAAAATCGGACTGTTTCGGCCGGCCCACAGCCACCACAGGAAGTCCAGGCCGAACTGTCGCTCAGGGGAACCCGGCTTGTCATAAAACGCACAACGGGCTGTCTTTTCGGCATAATCCAGGAATTCCTTGCCGCAGCGCTCTTTGCCTCCGATGGTGAAGCTTAAAAACTTGCCGTCTTCCGCCATGGGAATACAGCCGTGGAACATCAGGTTTCCGTTAAAGATCTTATACAGTCCGCCCTTGGAATACAGGAAACGCACATGCTGCTGCAGTTTCTCACTGCGCTTGAAGGAAGCCGTCAGCTGGTTGATCACCTGGCTCTCTTCTGCAGTCAGCTCATAGGGATTGGCCGGGTCCACTGTGGGGAAGTCGCAATCCTCCAGAGCATAGGTCTGTTCGCCAATGGTAATGGTCTTATTTTTGTAATCAATTTTGTCCAGCAGCAGGCGGTCCTTCATGCCAAATTCCTGGCGGCGAAGGAGTTTCTGTCCCTCCAGCTTGAACAAAATGATGGTGATAGCTTTATACATACGGGCAGACATGATCTTGTCACGCTCCGTATACTGGTCTGCATCCGAGCCTGTCAGCTTCACCGTAAAGCAGCTGGTATCGGACTTCCGATACACCTCATTGGCGAAGATAGACAGCGGACGCAGGGAAATACCGTAGCCCGTCTCAATTACATCCAGGTTGTTGTAATGGATGGAGTTGGAAAGCACGGTAGCTACCAGCGTGCGGGAACCGGATGCCGCTCCCATCCAGAGAATATCATGATTGCCCCACTGAATATCCACACTGTGATAATTCATCAGGGAATTCATAACAATATCCGCTCTGGGACCACGGTCGAAAATATCTCCCACAATGTGCAGGTGATCCACTGCCAGACGCTTGATCACTTCCGCAATGGCTTCAATCATACTGGCTCCCTGGCCAATATCAATGATGGTGCTGATGATATTTTCGTAATAATCCCGCTTATCTGCCTCTTCATAACGGATGTGGAGCAGCTCATCGATGATGTAGGCATATCCCTTAGGCAGAGCCTTACGCACCTTGGAACGGGTATACTTGGAAGATATCCAGCGGCACAGCTCGATCAACCGATGAAGGGTGATCCGATACCACTCATCCAGGTCTTCTGTGGCTTCTGCCACAAGAGCCAGTTTTTCTTCCGGATAATAAATCAATGTGGCCAGCTCATCCCGGTCATGGCGGGGCAGGCTGGTTCCGAACAGCTCATCCAGCTTTTCCTTGATAACGCCGGAGCAGGAATTTAAAATATGCAGGAACGCTTCGTATTCTCCATGAATATCGGAAATAAAGTGCTCTGTGCCCTTTGGTAAATTTAAAATAGCCTGAAGATTAATAATCTCCGTACTGGCTGCCTGTACCGTTGGATACTGCTTTGCCAGCAACCGCAGATAGTGCAATTCTTCCGGTTTAAAGGTTCGTTCGGATTTCATCACAACATCCTCCTTATACAATAATTACTTCCAGGCCCAGCTGTTCCATGGCTGTGACCTCCGCCCGATTGCACTTTTCATCCGTAATCAGGTGCACGGAAGGCCTTACATCACACAGATGGGCAAATCCTGCCCGTCCGATTTTTGTATGGTCTGCCACAATCAAAATATTTTTTGCTCTTTCAATCATGATGCGGTTTACCACTGCCTCATCAGGATGAAACGAGGTAGCGCCTGCCAAAGCACTGATTCCATCTACAGACATGACCGCCCAATCCGCCTGATAATGACGCAGCTGCTCCTGAGCATCCCCGCCAAAGGTAAATGCATGCTGCGGATTGATCTCTCCTCCCAGAAGCAGCGCATGAATGGAGGGTACTCCTCCCAGTTCCATGGCAATGGTAAGAGAATTGGTCACCACGTTTAGATTCTTGTGATTTTTCAGAGCTACTGCCAGACAATGGGTTGTCGTCCCCGAGTTAACAAAAAGCGTACTTCCGTCTTCAATCTGCCTTGCGGCAGCTTCTGCAATGGCCTGCTTTTCCGCCGAACAATTGCCCCAGCCTGACATTACCACCGGGGTCTTCAGGATTGCTCCCCCCTGCATCCGCTCCAGATATCCATCCTGTTCCAGCGCATCCAAATCATTGCGCACTGTGACCAGGGTCACGCCTAAATCCCGGCTTAAATCTGAAACCAGAACCTTTCCGTCCCTGCGCAGAGTCTCCAATATTTTTCTTCTTCGAACATCAATTTTCAGCTTATTATCTGCCATCACGCAGTCTCCTTGCTAATACTTACAGGGCTTTGTGGTTCAAACGCTCACCTACAGCTCCGCCCGGATGAATCAGGGCGAACTGCTCCGCCTGATAACCGGTCTCCTCAATTACAGCCGCCTGCAGCGCATGGAAAATCATGCACAATGCAGTGGTACTGGTAGTTCCCTGTGCATTCCATTTGTCTGTCTCCCGATTTACATACTGCTTCAACACTACATCAGCAGCCTGCGCCAGAGGAGACTCCATATTTTCTGTTACTACAATAATAGATACTCCTTTTGCCTTGCAAATATCCACAATAGGAAGCAATTCCTTGGTCTTGCCGCCGCGGGATGCAAAGATCATAACATCACCCTTCTGCAGGAATCCGGATGCTCCGTGCACTGCCTCTGCCGGGGAAATAAATCTTGCCGGACGCTCGATGCAGCACATGAGATGTGCGAAGTGCTGGCAAATAATGCCCGAGTGACCACAGCCAGCTGCTCCGATACGCTCTGCATTTGCCAAAAGCTCTACTGCTTTTCCAAACTGCTCTTCATCGAAATAGTTTTTCATCTCTGTAATACATGCTGCTTCAATATCATATGCTTCCAATGCTGCTTTTACTGATTCTTTCTTCATAAATATATTCCTCCTTAAAAATTATCTAAAAAGAAAATAACATTTTCTTTTCGAATAATCAATACTCGTTTTCGCTAATTTTAAGCAATCTTTTTTGTTCACTTTTTACCTTTACGAAAATTGTATTGACTTTTTGTCCCTAAAATCCTATAATATGGGAAAAAGGGGCCTATGGCCTCTGAGCAGTAATAACACTAAAAACTATTTTAAGGAGGACTCCCCATGGAATTTGTTGTATTTCAGAAAGAATTGGAGCTTCAGTCTCGCGGCTGGATCCCCACCTTCCACGATGTTACAAAAGAAATTAATGAAATCGTTGCAGCTTCCGGTGTAAAGAACGGTACCGTTTGTGTAGCTTCTCACCACACCACCTGCTCCGTTATGATTCAGGAATGCTCTCATGATATCGATAGCTTTGATATCGAGTTCCTGCAGCATGACCTGCTGGACATCATGCGTAAAATGATTCCGGACTTCGCTGAGGAGCATCAGTATCGTCATCCGGGCCCCATCCATACTCAGTATGGCCGCCACGTAGATGAGCCTGGTGATTACACTTCCATGAACACCGACGGACATCTGCGCAGCGTATTCTTCGGCCGCAGCGAAACCATCACCATCAAAGATTTCGCACTGGATACCGGTGAATTCGCTCACATCTACCTGGTTGACTGGGATCACGTACGTGCTCGCCGCCGTCAGCTGAACGTAACCGTTATGGGTACTACCGATGATATCGGCGATCGTAAGTGGAACAACGGAGAAGTTATCAACACCCTGCGTAAGTACACCGATGAAGAGAAAGCATACGATGTACACTTTGATCTGCAGTTGAAAAGATAATTTCGTATCTACATAATCATTATCATTTTACTACAAATTACTGCCAGTAAAATGAATCATAAAGGCTCCCGGCGATGAATTCATCGCCGGGAGCCTTCCTCCTTTTTTCAGGTCTTTTTTCTATTTCTGACCTTTCCCCTTATCCATCTGTTCCAGGCTCTTAAACAGCGAAAAAATATAAGATGCCCCAAACACATTCAATGCCTTTGGGCCAGTGATAGCCGTCGGATTCTTCGCCAACCGCTGCAGAGCTTTTGCAAAACTGGCCTTGGTAATGGATTTATCCTTCCTGCTTACAAACATCTCTCCGCCTCGGATCACATACTCAAAAGGCAAGCCTTTTGCCGTATAAAAGGTTTTTCCCTGATATTCTTGTAAAAGCTGCCATAATTCATCAATGGTAAGTGTCGCAATGTAAAGCATCTCTGCTGTCTCCTCCCGGTTGTTATCTCTGATTCTACTCGTCCAACACACATCTGTCAATTTTTAATAACAAAAAAAGGATTGATCAACTCAATCCTCTTCCTCTTACACCTTCAAAATCACATATTGAATACCCTACTGACATCTTTCTCTTCCTATGACGTTCCTGGTCAAGCCCTCGACCGATTAGTAGCAGTCAGCTCCATACATTACTGCACTTCCACCTCTGCCCTATCTACCTCGTCGTCTTCAAGGGGTCTTACTACTTGCGTATGGGATATC
>JAFTZF010000035.1 GCA_017464645.1 Lachnospiraceae bacterium
GGGTCATACCACTCATCAGTTCCATATCCTCGGTGGCCTCTTCTTCCATGACGTCCATGGCGTCGTCGAAGGTGACGATGCCCACCATTCTGCCTTCGCCGTCCACAACGGGGATAGCCAGGAAGTTATACTTGTTGAACATCAGGGCGACTTCTTCCTGGTCGGTCTTGGTATTGGCGTAAATCAGATTGGTGATCATCAGATCCTCAATCTTCATCTCGTCGTCTTCCGCCAACAGCAGGTCCTTGACCGTGACAATGCCGATCAGGGTACGGTCCTTGGCGGTGACATAGCAGGTATAGATGGTCTCCTTGTCCACGCCCTGACGGCGAATCCGCAGGATCGCTTCCTCAACGGTCATGCTGGGCCGCAGGGAGACATATTCCGTGGTCATAATGGAACCGGCGGAATTTTCGGGATAACGCAGGATCTGATTGATGGAATGGCGCATCTCCGGATCCGCATGCTTCAGAATGCGCTTAACCACGTTGGCAGGCATTTCCTCAACAATATCCGCGGCATCGTCCACGTACAGTTCTTCCAGCACTTCCTTCAGCTCGTTATCCGAGAAGCCCCGGATCAGCAGTTACTGGGCCTCCGTCTCCATTTCGACAAAGGTTTCCGCAGCCAGTTCCTTGGGAAGAAGACGGTACATCAAAGGGATCTGCTTCTCCTCCAGACCGTCGAAAAGTCCGGCAATATCCGTAGGATTCATGGTCACAAGGATATCCCGGAGCACTGCATACTTTTTCTCTTCCAGCATTGCCAGAAGAGCTTTTTCCACAATTTCAAAGCGCTCAGCCATGATTTCCCTCCTTTTTATGTAAACAATCAAAAAGAGGCAAATACACAGGTCAAAAGATTACGGGTCCACCACGGTGGACTGTATACTACTTCGGCCCGGTATATTGCCGCTACTGCCCGCTTCCATGGTGTTCCCTCCTTTATATTGTCATAGTTAAGATTATTTTACCCCTGTTTTGAAAAAATGTCAACCTTGACGAAGGAAAGTTGGGGACGTAAAATGAAGATACCATGATTTATATAAATTATCTTTTAGCGTAGTGGCGCGGCAGCGCCCAAAGGCTCCCTTGTGTAAAGGGAGCTGTCAAAAATCTCTGATTTTTGACTGGGGGATTGTCGCGGTATGCAATACGAATTTGCCGACAGGTAAGGCGAATTCGTAAATTTTACTGCACAATCCCTCCGTCACGGCTTTCGCCGTGCCACCTCCCTTTACATAAGGGAGGCTTTGGTGCAGTGCAAGCTTGTAGCGTTAAACGATCATTTACCATTCCAAGGAGGCCCTTCCCATGATCCGTTCCGCCACCGAACAAGATGTTCCGGAAATTCTCTCCATTTACGCGCCCTATGTGGAGCATTCCACTGCCACCTTTGAATATGATGTGCCCTGCCGGAGATCTTTTCTGCAGCGGTTTTACGATATCACCGCCCAGTATCCCTGGCTGGTCTGGGAGGAAGAGGGGCAGATTTTGGGATATGCCTATGCCTGCGCGCCTTACACCAGAGCCGCCTTTTCCTGGTGCGCCGAACCTGCCATTTATCTGCGGCCGGAGGCAAGAGGAAAAGGAATCGGGAAAAAACTTTATATGGTTCTGGAGGAAATTCTCCGGCAGCAGGGATATCAGGTGCTTTATGCCCTGATTACTTCGGAAAACACCGAATCCATCGCTTTTCACAGGAAAAATGGCTATGAAATCATGGTGGATTTTCCAAACTGCGGCTATAAGTTCAACCGCTGGCTGGGACTGATCTGGATGGAAAAACGCCTAAAAATTGTACATTCCCCCAGTGGTTTCCCCTGTTCCTGGGTGTCAATTGTGCAAGATGCAGAAAGTTTTAGTGATATTTTAGATAATTTGTCCCTTTCTTAATTGTCAGAAATGTGATATGTTATGAGCGTGGAAAAATGTGCCTATTTGCGCCCTTTTTGGGGTGCAGCGCACCCCATCTTAGCATCCATCAATTTATATAAGGAGCTGTGACCATGTATTTTCAGAAAAAACGCGTAATCGCAATGCTGCTGGCCGGTGGCCAGGGCAGCCGCCTGCATGTCCTGAC
>JAFTZF010000036.1 GCA_017464645.1 Lachnospiraceae bacterium
GTCATAATGTGCGCCACAGTGGCTTTTTTATGTATCCAAGTGTTCTATTGCATAATTTAAGAGCCTGGGATATTTATTACAACATCACAGGCTCTTGAAAATCAAGCTTTTTTTCAAATTGCTTTCGGTCAGAACTTACCAGCGTCAGCAGCTTCCTGAATAGATACTGCAACTGCTACAGTCATACCAACCATCGGGTTGTTACCTGCACCGATTAAGCCCATCATCTCTACGTGAGCCGGTACGGAGTAGGAACCTGCAAACTGTTCGTCAGAGTGCATACGTCCCAGAGTATCGGTCATACCGTAGGAATCAGGACCTGCTGCCATGTTGTCCGGATGAAGGGTACGGCCTGTACCGCCGCCGGATGCTACGGAGAAGTACTTCTTACCAGCCTCAAGTCTCTCCTTCTTGTAGGTACCTGCTACCGGATGCTGGAACCGTGTGGGGTTGGTGGAGTTTCCGGTAATGGAAACGTCTACGTTCTCTCTCCACATGATAGCAACACCTTCGGGAACGCTGTTGGCGCCGTAGCAGTTAACTTTTGCACGAAGTCCCTCGGAGTATGCCTTGCGGAATACTTCTTTTACTTCGTTGGTGTAAGGATCGTACTGGGTCTCTACATAAGTAAATCCGTTGATTCTGGCGATGATCTGAGCAGCGTCTTTTCCAAGACCGTTCAGGATAACACGCAGAGGTTTCTGACGAACTTTGTTTGCTTTCTCTGCGATACCGATAGCACCCTCAGCAGCTGCGAAGGACTCATGTCCAGCCAGGAATGCGAAACACTCGGTCTCCTCTTCCAGCAGCATCTTGCCCAGGTTACCATGGCCCAGACCTACCTTACGGGTATCTGCAACAGAACCGGGAATACAGAATGCCTGCAGACCCTCACCAATTGCTGCAGCTGCATCAGCAGCCTTACGGCAGTCTTTTTTGATTGCGATAGCTGCACCTACGATGTATGCCCAGCAAGCGTTCTCAAAGCAGATGGGCTGAATGCCTTTGATCTGATTGTAAACATCCAGACCTGCATCTTTTGTGATTTTCTCTGCTTCTTCAATGGAAGCAATACCGTAGCTGTTCAGAACAGCGTTGATTTTATCAATACGTCTTTCATAAGATTCAAATAATGCCATCTTCGTTTACCTCCTCGATTACTCTTTACGCGGGTCAATGATCTTCACTGCATCAGCTACGCGACCATACTGGCCTTTTGCCTTTTCCCATGCGGTGTTGGGGTCATCGCCCTTTTTGATAAAGTCAGTCATCTTTCCAAGAGATACGAACTGGTATCCGATAATCTGATCATCAGCATCCAGAGCGATACCTGTTACATAGCCCTCTGCCATCTCCAGGTAACGGGGTCCTTTTGCCAGAGTACCATACATGGTACCAACCTGAGAACGAAGTCCTTTACCAAGGTCTTCCAGACCGGCACCTACAGCCAGACCATCCTCAGAGAATGCACTCTGGGTTCTTCCGTAAACGATCTGCAGGAACAGTTCTCTCATAGCAGTATTGATAGCGTCACATACCAGGTCAGTATTCAGCGCTTCCAGAACAGTCAGACCCGGCAGGATCTCAGAAGCCATAGCTGCGGAATGGGTCATACCGGAACATCCGATGGTCTCAACCAGTGCTTCCTGAATAATACCCTCTTTTACGTTCAGGGTCAGCTTACATGCGCCCTGCTGAGGAGCACACCAGCCAATGCCGTGTGTAAAACCGGAAATGTCTTTAACTTCTTTTGCCTGTACCCATTTTGCTTCTTCCGGAATGGGAGCAGCTCCATGATTTACGCCCTGAGCTACGGGACACATCATTTCAACTTCATGTGAATAAATCATTTTAAAACTCCTTTCAAATTAAGATAATCTAAAATTTGATTGATATGACATGCCCTGCTTCGGAGCTTGCCACATTTGGATATATTTTCTCATATTATGACAGATTAGTCCAGTCGTTTTTTGTTATTTTTTATTTTTTTTACGGATTTATATTTTTTGAAATCATCGTTCCAGTAAATGAGAACCTCCTCTTCGGTCATGTTCTCCACAAACTCCCTCTTGATCACCAGGAACTCTTCCAGATCCAGAAGAATATGGAACACGATAGCCCGGTCCTCAAACTCCTCTCTGGTCTGAGGCAGCGGCTCCTGACGCACTTCTTCAATCAATTCCAGAAGCTGCTCCAGCAATTCCTGCACATTGTTTCTCTCATGGAAAGAATCCGCCATATGCCGCAAAAAGGCAGAAACCATCTGGGATTCCTTCGGCAGCTCACTGAGTATATGACAGGAATCCAAAAGTCCCTCCAGCACCTGGCATTGGCTCTTTCGCATCTCCATGTACTCAATATAATATCGCGTGTGGCTGCTGAATCGGTTATCCCGGTTTTCAAAGGCCTTTTCCAGTCCCTTGTCCAGCTGCCGGGCCAGCTCATGCAGATGAATCTCACAGTCCGACAGATCCGCCTTATCCTTCAGATAGTCCGCCATCAGCCGCAGCACCTGCTGGATCCGGTTTTCAATGGCGTGAATATCCGTCTTGATATTACTCACTCCGTCCGGCATGTAGGAATTGAGGACCATGGCCACTACTGTTCCGATAAATACCATAGCCGCCTCATTTCCAACAAAGGCCAGGGTGAAGTTCTGCTCCACCAGATAGTGGGTAGCAATTACTGCATTGACAGAAATTGCATCATGCCATTTGAATTTATAGCTGATCCCAACCAGCAGAAGCATCACCAGGGCAAAGGCCGGTGCGTTACATCCTAAGAGAGGATAGATCACAAAGGCCAGTCCAATGGTCACCAAAAAAGACAGCAGACGTTTCAATGCCAACTGAAAGGTGGCCCGCTTGGTATTTTGAATGGTCAGCAAAGTTACAATGGCTGCGGAAGCCGCATACTGCAGTCCCAGGGCGCTTGCAATGGCAAAAGCAATGCTGGATCCCACCGCTATTTTTAAAATCTTCAAGTACGTATTCCGGCTCAGACTAAATTCCTCCTTGCTGATATTCTCTATAACTCTATTAACTCTTTGTGTGACCGGGTCAGATTCTGACATCCCTCTTCTGTCACCACTACCATATCTTCGATCCGTACACCGCCAAAGCCCGGCACATAGATCCCCGGCTCTACGGTTTCGATCATACCGGCCCGCAAAACAGTCGTATCCTTAGGTGAAAGGCTTGGCCGCTCATGAACCTCCAGGCCCACACTGTGTCCCAGAGCATGTCCAAAGCATTCCCCGTAGCCAGCCTGCTCAATGACGCTTCTGGCGGCTCTGTCCGCTTCTGCACCCGGAATCCCGGCTCTTACTGCGGCAAGTCCTGCCATCTGGGCTTCCAGTACGATCCGGTAGATCTCCTTCTGCTTCTCGCTGGCTTTGCCCAGCACCACAGTCCTTGTCATATCAGAGCAATAGCCCTCATACCGGGCTCCGAAATCCATGGTAATAAAGTCGCCCGGCTCCAGCTTCTTGCGGGAAGGCGTTGCATGAGGCATGGAAGAATGAATGCCCGAAGCGATCACGGAAGCAAAAGCCATATCCTCTGCTCCGTGGGTCTTCATCCAGAACTCCAGCTTTGCAGCGATCTCCAGCTCTGTCACACCCGGCTTTAATTCCTCCAGGATATAGGCGAATGCCCGGTCTGTGATCTCCTGGGCTTTGGTCATCCGGGCAATTTCCTCCGGACTCTTAATTCTGCGCAAAAAGGAAAGACTGCCGCCTGCAGGCTCCCAGTTTTCAACGGGAAGTGCCTTTTTCAGGCGCTCCACATCTGCGTACAACATGGCTTCATCCTCAAAGCCCCATACCTCAACCCTGTCTTCTTCCACCAGCTTTTTCAGTTTCTCCGGATATCCCTCTTCCCGGCTGATCTCGATCACTTCACAGCCTGCGCCCTCTTCCATGGCCTGAAGGGTATAGCGGCTGTCTGTTAAGATCACCCGTCTGCTCTTCGTCATGTATAAATACCCCGTAGCGCCTGTAAATCCGCTGAGATACTGCATATTAAAGCCGTCTGCCACCAAGACCGCATCCAGCTGTTTTTCTTTTAAATAGTCTTTGATTCTTCCCTGCATCTGTGTCTGCCTCCTGCGCTGTCTCTTATTTTCCTCTCACACTTCTTTGGTAGAAAAACAGGACCGGCTTTTCCAGCATACGCTTTAAGACGATCTGGATCTCCTCCTTGGGATTTATGGGCTTTACCAGAATGGAATACAGCCCCGTCCGATTGGCTCCCCACACATCTGTAAACAGCTGATCTCCCACAAAGAGGGTATTCCCCTTATTGGTCCCCATCTTTTCCATGGCAGCCTCATAGCCGCGGGTGGAGGGCTTCCCTCCCTTAAAAATATACCCGGCATGCACCACAGCCTCACTGAACAGCTTTACCCGGGGCTCCTTGTTGTTGGAGAGCAGACAGCTCTCATAGCCCAGGTCCTTCAGCCGCGCAAACAGCGCTTTGGCCTTGTCATCCGCCGGCGCATTGTGGGGCACCAAGGTGTTATCCACATCAAAGATCACACCGCGATAGCCTTTTTTATAGAACTCCTCAAAATTAATCTCATACGTAGAGTCCTGATATTCCTTCGGATAAAATTGCTTTAACATCCTTTGCCTCCTCGCTCCGACAATACAATTCCGCCAACAATCAGTACCGCTCCTGCCAGACCTGCCGCTGTGATTTTTTCATCCAGCACAAGGGCCGCCGTCACCATGGTAATAAACGGGCTCAGATAAATATAGTTATTGGTCTTTACTACGCCCAGATATTTCACAGAAACATTCCAGGTCACATAACAGATTCCGCTGCCCAGAAGTCCCAGGAATAAAATACAGAACAGCATGGAAGGCTCTCCAAGGGGCGCCAGGGAAAAGCTGCCGTCCATCCCCAGGGCCAGGGGCGCCGTGGTAATGAGCCCGTAAAAAGAAATCTTCCGGGTCAGCACCAGATTGTCATATTTCATAATATATTTTTTCAGCAGAATGGAATAAACCGCCCAGGAAAAGGCTGCCAGAATGGACAGGGCATCTCCCAGGGGATTTAATTTCAATACATAGGTGCCGTTAAATACCACCAGCACCACGCCTGTCATGGCCACCGCGAATCCCATCCAGGTATGCTTCGTCAGCTTCTCATCCCGTGTAAACACATGGGCCAGAATGGCTGTCATAATGGGAGCCGCCGCTACCAGAATGCTCACATTGGAGGCCAGGGTATAATTCAAAGCCGTATTTTCAAACAGGTAATACAGGGTAACTCCGGACATAGCCAGGAGGAAAATACCACCCTCATCACGCCAATTCACCTTTTGACGTGGCTTTCTCTTCCAGCCGGTCAGTACCATCAGTACGATCCAGGCAATACAAAAACGCATCAGCATGATCTGAAGCGCAGTAAAGGAACGGAGCAGGGCCTTGGTTGCTACAAAGGTGGTTCCCCACACGAGAATTGTAAACAGCGCCAGACCATGCCCCATTATCATTTGTTTCTCTTCTTTTTTCATCGGACTTAAATCCTATTTATTCAACATTTTTTTGATCTCATCCACAAAGGTGTTCACATCCTTGAACTCCCGATATACGGATGCGAAACGCACATAAGCAACGGAATCCAGGGTCTTCAGTCTGTCCATTACGATCTCACCGATCACCTTGCTTTCAATCTCCCGCTCTTCCCGGTTGAAAATATCACTTTCAATGGAATCAATGACTTCATTGATCTCTTTCAGCGCAATGGGGCGTTTGTGGCAGGCACGCAAAATACCTCCCTCAATCTTGGAGCGGTCGTAGGACTCCCGGTTATTATCCTTTTTAATTACAATAATGGGAATGGTTTCAATCTTTTCATAGGTAGTAAACCGCTTCCCGCAGGCATCGCAAAGGCGACGGCGGCGAATGGAACTGTTGTCATCAGCCGGTCTGGAATCGATTACCCGGGTATCATCCTGGTTACAAAATGGACACTTCATAGCAGAACCTCCTGTTTTCTTTTGTGCATAGCATAAAATCCCGCTATCTCCAGTATAATCAATCCGGCATTTTCTGTCAAACCCCAAAGCGCCGCAGACAGATTTTTATTCTCCCTTTCCTGCTTTTTTGCATATACTAAAGCAAGAACCCGCAAAGGACTTTTGCCAATGCGTTTTTGTGAATTAAAAGAAAAAGATGTGATTAACATTTGCGACTGCAAACGTCTGGGAAATGTGGCCGATCTGGAAATCGATTGCAAGACCGGCCGTATAGAAGCTCTCATTATTTTCGACTCCGGAAAACTCTGGGGTCTCTTTGGTAAAGACTGCGAATGTACCATTCCCTGGTGTAATATCAAGCAGATCGGCCCGGATATTATTTTAGTAGAGGTTCCTCCGGAAAAGCTTCATCATTCTTAAGCTTTTCCAGCACCCTTCATTCTCCCGGAACCTTCAAATAGCCTCTCATGCTCTTTAAGGCATTCTTTTCCAATCTGCTGACCTGAGCCTGGGAAATCCCGATTTCCTCTGCTACTTCCATCTGGGTCTTTCCCTGGAAAAAGCGCAGCTGGATAATATGGTTTTCCCGCTCCGGCAGCTTTTTCATAGCCTCTCCCAGAGCCAGCTCCTCTATCCAGTATTCTTCCTTGTTTTTCTTATCGCTGATCTGGTCCATTACATAGAGAGTGTCTCCGCCCTCTGTGTAGACAGGCTCATACAGGCTGACGGGACTTTGGATGGCATCCAGGGCAAAGACGATCTCCTCCTTGGCGATCCCTACTTCCGCCGCAATTTCCGCCAGGGTGGGCTCCCGCAAATTTTTCTTCAGCAGGCCCTCCTTGGCATAAATTGCTTTATAGGCCGTATCCCGCAGGGAACGGCTTACCCGGATCGCGTTATTGTCCCGGAGATACCGCCGGATCTCTCCTACGATCATGGGCACTGCATAGGTGGAAAATTTCACTTCCAGTTCCGGATTGAAATTGTCAATGGCTTTCATCAGCCCGATACAGCCAATCTGAAACAAGTCATCCACATTTTCATTACTTCCGTAAAACCGTTTGATCACGCTCAGCACCAGGCGCAGATTCCCTTTGATATACAGTTCTCTGGCCTCTTTATCTCCCTGTACGATCCGTTTAAACAGCTCTTCTTTTTCTTCCTCTTTCAGAAGCGGCAGCTTGGCTGTATTCACGCCGCAGATTTCCACCTTGTTGATAGCCATTGTGAATCCTCCTGATGTCATTTCTCTTTAAAATGATTCACAGAAGGATTCCGGAATATGCGGTTTTCTTAAAAATTTTAGAAAGTTTTAGTCCTTGACAAGTTGGCTTTTTTGTGAATAACCGGTCACTCGTATTTCATGATCTCCCGCTTCAATCGCTTGATGATCTTTTTCTCCAGACGGGAAATATAGGACTGGGAAATTCCCAGCATATCAGCCACTTCCTTCTGGGTCTTTTCAAGGCCCAGAGGATGCTTCAGACCAAAACGCAGCTCCACAATGGTCCTCTCCCGCTCCGACAGCTTACAAATAGCTTTTTTCAGGAGTTTTCGCTCCATTTCACTTTCAATATCTTTGTAGATCACATCTTCATCTGTTCCCAGAATATCCGACAGCAGCAGCTCATTTCCATCCCAATCCACATTGAGAGGCTCATCGATGGAAACTTCCAGCTTGGTTTTATTGTTGCGCCGCAGATACATGAGGATCTCATTCTCAATGCATCTGGACGCGTAGGTTGCCAGTTTGATATTTTTGTTGCTGTTGAAGGTATTGATAGCCTTGATCAGCCCAATGGTTCCGATAGATATAAGATCCTCTACTCCCACACCCGTATTGTCAAATTTCTTTGCTATGTATACCACCAGCCGCAGGTTATGCTCTATGAGCAGGGTTCTTGCAGAATTCCCTTCCTCTGTGCCCAGCTGCTGAATTGCTGTAGCCTCAGCTTCAGAATCCAGCGGAGCCGGCAAAATCTCAGCGCCTCCTATATAATGAATATCGTTTTGTTTTCCGAACAAAAAATTTGAAAATCCCGGAACTACTTTTAACTGGATCCGGTTTGGTACTGCCACTTTAATCAGCATCTCTTTTCCTCCTCTAACTGTCTACTAAATCCGGATTTAAAATTAGGTCATAGGAACCATCCGAAGAAAGTGGTTCTTCTGTAAGGCCGAGAACCGGGCGGCTGATGACGCACCTACGGTCTCCCAGCTGAACAGAAAGATAGTCCGCAATCAATGCAGGCAACATGCCGTTTGCCTCGCCCAGGCTGTGATAGGGAATCTGAAACAACAATTCCTCTTTGGAAACCTCCGGCTCCAGAATCCTTCGCTCCACAATGCTGACCGGCTTGCAGTGCAAAGGATCATATAAGCTGTTTCCTGTGTCCCAAAGGCCGGTTGCCCGGCGCAGAACCCCGCCATAGGAAAGGGTCACTTCACAGAGCCTCGCCTTCTGCTTTCTCATGGAAAACAGCCAGCGGGCCAGTATCTCCAAAAGTACCAGGCTAAGAGCCATAAGCACCCAGAGCGGCAAGACAGATAAGGCTATCACCCCTTCAAGCCAGGTGATGATCCCTCCCAGCAGCAGACTACAGATATAAAGCAGTCCAACCGCCCGGGCAAGCAGCCTCCATTCCTTGATATGAAATCCAAGCTTTACCATAAGCACACTGATCCCTATATAGGAAATCAGCATCCCCGGCACTGTCCACATAAGGGAAACCCCGCACAGGATACAAAAGCTCAGGCTTCCAAGTCCGGCGGCCAGCAAAAGCCTTGGCTGTGTGGTGGGACAGCCAAGCAACAGCCGCGTCACACGAAGCAGCAGATAATCCAGAATCAGGTTCTCCAGGAACAGTACGTCTATGTATAATTCGTAATACACAGGCCACCTTCTTTCTGCTCTACATTATAAGAGAGGGGCCCTGCAAAAAATGTCAAAGGGACAGATGAGATATGGGATTTTTGCTCTGAGATTTCGACAGAATGAGATAGAGAATTTTGTACAAATAAAGAGCTGTACAGAAATGTACAGCCCCTCATGAACTTTCGTCGTATTTATTTATTTTTCTGCAGGAACTCCGGAATCTTGATCTCGGTTTCCTTGATCTGGCTCTCGGGACGCTTGGGAATATTTAATCCCGGAAGCGGTTTGATCACCGGCGGCTCCTGTGTGTTTCCAACAGCTCCTACGGTGGGACGAACGGGAATGCTGGAAGTTGTTCTTCCGTAATTTCCCTGGGGAAGTACGGTATTGCTGCCGCTCTCGCTGAGGCCTGTAGCAATTACAGTGATCGTAGCTTCATCGGTGTATGTATCATCATACATAGCACCAAAGATGATGTTTGCTCCATCGCCTGCCAGATCCTGTACATAGCTTGCAGCATCGTTTGCGTCCATAAGAGAAATGTCACCGGAAATATTGATAATAACATGGGAAGCTCCCACGATGGTGGTCTCAAGCAGCGGACTTGCTACAGCCTGCTTTACAGCCTCGATAGCCTTCTCATCGCCCTTACCGCTACCGATACCGATATGAGCAATACCCTTATCTGTCATAACGGTCTGTACGTCAGCGAAGTCCAGATTGATCAGTGCCGGCAGGTTGATCAGGTCGGTAATACCCTGTACTGCCTGCTGCAGTACTTCGTCTGCTTTCTTCAGGGAATCGGGAATGGTAGTTCTGCGGTCTACGATCTCCAGCAGCTTGTCGTTGGGGATCACGATCAAGGTATCTACACACTCACGCAGTTTTTCAATACCAACCATGGCATTGTTCATACGAACCTTACCTTCAAACTTAAAGGGCTTGGTCACTACGCCTACAGTCAGAATACCCATGTCTCTGGCAATCTTTGCCACAACCGGAGCTGCACCGGTACCGGTACCGCCGCCCATACCACAGGTTACAAATACCATATCTGCTCCCTGGATAGCCTGACGAATCTCTTCACAGCTCTCTTCTGCTGCCTTCTCACCGATCTCCGGCTTTGCACCTGCCCCCAGGCCCTTGGTGAGCTTCTCACCGATCTGAATCGCACTGGGTGCTTTACAATGAGTCAGAGCCTGCTTGTCCGTGTTGATCCCTATGAATTCCACACCGCCGATCTGCTCGCTTACCATTCTATTTACGGCGTTATTTCCTGCTCCGCCGACTCCAATCACAATAATTTTTGCTGCTGCTTCCGCTTCATTTGACATAATCTCTAACAAGACAGTGCCCTCCTTCTCTATTCCCTTCCGATCTATGACGAGCTGTTTGAATACAGCTATTACATCCTAAACATCTCTATTCATTATCATATCTGGTTTTTTTCAATTTATCAACCCATTTTTTGTAGTATTTTCAATTTTTTTTAATTTTTTCCTCAATATCTAGTGTTTTTCTTTCAATATCTGGTATTCTTTCCTCAACTATCCTGTTTAAAACTCACAGTTTTGGAATCTTCCGAATAATTTGACATATCCAGGACCCCGGATTTTCCTTCCAGCTCGGGTAAAAACTGCGGCAGCCGCCCCAGCTTCTCTTCCAGCTGCCCCCCTTGTCCCAGCTCTACCCGCACACCTTCAAAATGCAGCACAATATCCAGACTCCTCTTAAATTCAATACTGTCCGGGCGAAGCTCATTTTTCTGCAGCAGCTGAGTCAGCTGTAAAATAGTGGTGAAAACCTGATCATCCTCCACTCCCAGCTTCTGATAAAGGGACAGGGACTGGAAACTGAGACCGGAAATCCTGGGCACATCCTCCCTTACCAGAGAAGAGCTCTCTACAACGACTCCGTCTTTGTCAAAATACAGATTGGTGCCCAGATACTCCACATATCCGATCAGGTTCTTTTCATAGACGCGGATCTTTACCTTTCCGGGCGACAAGATACTGACTTCTATCTTGTCCACAAAAGGAATCTCTTCCGTTTCAAAATAGCGGTATTTTGCATAGAGATACAGGGAGTTGTCTGAATACTCATCAGACATTACCATATCCCTGATCTGCTGGGCAGTGTAGTGGCTGTTTCCCGTCACTTCCACTTCCCGAATCCGGAAAATCGTGATCCCCAGCAAAATCGCAACAAGAAGCAGAAGCAGCACCACTGCTCCTGCTATCCATTTTCTCCTTTTATATGACATTCGTTTACGGCTTCGATAACCCATGGGACTTCCTTCTCTAAATCACTCTGCTTGTAGTTGTATAATAGTTTACCACAATTCCAAGCTTTTTGAAATCCCCAATTATATTTTCATAGCCCCGGAAAATATACTGGCAGTCATAGATGCGGCTGACACCCTGGGCACTTGCCGCTGCGATGCACAGGGCAGCTCCGCCCCGCAGCTCTTTTGCCCGAAGCTGACAGCCCTTTAACAGGGGTCTTCCTTCTACCACGGCTGTATTTCCCTTTATTTGGATACCCGCTCCCATGGCCTGCAGTTCATCTACGATTTTAAAGCGGGCTTCAAAAACATTCTCCGTCAGACTACCGGTTCCTTTTGCTCTGCACAATGCCGCCAGCAAAGGGGACTGCAGATCCGTAGGAAAGCCCGGATACGGAGCCGTCTGAACAGACGGAACTGCCCGGCAGCGCTCCGGCGCCCGCACCATCAGGGAATGACCTGCCTCCCGCCCGAAAGTAAGCCCCATCCGGGAGAAGACCGGGAATATTCCCTGCATATGGGAAAAGGGCACATTTTCAAGGACTACTTCTCCGCCGCAGGCCGCTACTGCGCACAGATAAGTGCCTGCCACGATCCGGTCCGGCGCTATGGTATATTCGGCATCATGCAGCTGCTTTACTCCTGTAATCTTAATCCGGGAGCTGCCTGCCCCTGTGATCCGGGCGCCCATAGCATTCAGAAATCTGCACAGTTCCGTGATCTCCGGCTCTCTCGCCGCTCCATAAATCCGGGTAGTTCCCTTGGCCAGCACTGCCGCCAGAATCAGGTTTTCCGTAGCTCCCACACTGGGAAATCTCAAAGACACATCGGCTCCCGTAAGTTCCCCACATCGGGCCTGGACCCGCCCGGGCGTCTCCTGAAATTCTGCACCCAGGGCCTGTAATCCTGCCACATGCAGATCAATGGGCCGCTCTCCGATGACGCAGCCTCCCGGATTGGGGATCCGGGCCTGCCCCATGCGCCCCAGAAGGCTTCCAAGCAGGGTTATGGAGGAACGCATCTTTTCCGCAAGGACTTTTGATATCGTGTAGGAACGCAGACTGCCTGCCTCGATCCAGAGGATATCCCCCTCCCAACCGGTCCGACAGCCCAGACTTTGCAAAATTTCCAGCATGGTCTCCACATCCCGAATCCTGGGACAGCCGTGCAGAACGGTTCTGCCCGGATTTAAAAGGGCTGCCGACAAAATGGGCAGCGCTGCATTTTTGGAACCCTGGATTTTCACATGGCCAGAAAGAGGCCTTCCGCCCTCGATTTCCAAATAGTCCACATTCATTCCTCCTGCGTCATCTATACCCTATGGTATTCACAAGAGAAATTATGGTTCCTTTTTCATCTCCCGGGAAACGCTTAAAGCCAGCCCCATCTCCGCCATCAAAAACAGGACTGAGGTTCCTCCGTAGCTGATAAAGGGCAACGTAATGCCTGTATTGGGAATGGTATTGGTTACCACCGCCACATTTAAAATGACCTGGATCAGAATGTGTCCCATGATGCCCGTGGCAATGAGACTGCCGTACAGATCCTTCACATTCTGGGCAATGACCAGCAGCCGCCAGATGAGGATAAAAAAGAGGAACAGCAAAAGCAGCGCTCCAAAAAGCCCCCATTCCTCGCAGATAATGGAAAAGATCATATCATTCTGGGCCTCAGGCACGAATCCCAGCTTTTGCATACTGTTGCCAAGACCCACCCCAAACATGCCGCCGGAACCGATAGCATACAGGCCCTGAAGAGTCTGATAGCCCTTTTCATAGGCCTCAGGATTTCGCCAGATAGCCAGGCGCTCCAGGCGGTAAGACTCCACTCCCAGAAAAATAGCTACAAAACCCACACCCAGGGCTCCCATACTGATAAACTGAAGGTATTTGGGGCTGGCCACAAAGATCAGAATGACTGCGATTCCCAGGATGATAATGGCGGTGCTTAAGTTGTTGGTACCCACCAGACCCACGACAGGAAGCACGGACAAAATGACCGGAAGCATATGGCGGATACGGCTCATCTTTTTTATCCGCTTTGTAACAACATGGGCCAGCAGCAAGATCACCGCCACCTTGGCAAACTCCGAGGGCTGGAAGGACAAAGGACCAAGAGACAGCCACCGCTTGGAGCCGTTATACTCATCACCAAAGAACAGTACAGCCGTGGACAGTACCAGTGATATACCATACGCCAGATAGGTAAATTTTTCCCAGATCCGATAATCAATACGGGATACTGCCAGCATCACCAGAAAACCCAGTCCTGTTGCAAAGGCCTGCTTTTTCAGATAATAGGCAGGGTCCGCAAATTTCACCTGACCGTTGTAAGAGCTGGTACTATAAAGCATGACCAGTCCAAAAACCGCCAGGATCAGAACAATTCCAAAGAGACTGTAGTCAAAGGCCCGCCTTTGCTTTCTCTGGGGTATCTGTTCTCCGGTCTTTTGACTGGTCATGTGATTACTCCCTGTTTTCAATTTTATTTTCCGACTCTGCAGATGCTATCCGCCCTCCGCCTGTCAATCCGGCAGCTGATGAACCAGCTCTTTAAACATGCGGCCCCGCTGCTCGTAGTTGTCAAACATGCCCCAGCTTGCGCATGCAGGAGACAAAAGCACTGCATCTCCCGGTTCTGCCTTTTCTGCGCAGGCCTGAACAGCTTCTTCAAAGGTCTCGGCAAAGGAATAATTGGTAAAGCCGTACTTCTGTGCCGTCTGTGCAATCTGCTGTGCTGTGGCACCGATGAGCACCAGCCACTTCACCTTGCCCGGGAACACCTGAATCCACTCATCAAACTCCACATGCTTATCGTATCCGCCCCCAATGACAACGGCAGGACGGACCATGGCCTCCACTGCCTTGATGGATGCATCCGTATTGGTTCCTTTGGAATCGTTGTAATAGATAACACCTCTCTTCTCTGCCACATACTCGATACGGTGCTCTACCGCCGTGAAATCCATGACAGTCCGACGGATGATTTCAAAGGAAACGCCCATAGCCACCGCCATACCAATGGCCGCCATAATATTTTCGTAGTTGTGGGTTCCCAGAAGCTTTGTCTCGCTGATCTTGCATATCTCCGTCTTCTGAACACCGTCGCTGTAGACAAAGGTCTCTCCATCCAGATACACACCTTTCTCCAATATATGCTGACGGCTGAAATATATGACGGAAGCGGCTGTACGGGTACCAAAATCCCGGGTATATGCATCGTCATAGTTCAGGACACAGGTATCCTCCCTGTCCTGATTCAAGGCGATCCGCTCCTTGGTCTGGGCATAACACTCCATGGTATGATGACGGTCCAGATGGTCCGGTGTAATATTCAAAATCGCGCTGACCTGGGGATGAAAATCCTGTACGGTTTCCAGCTGGAAACTGCTGATCTCAGCCACGGTCACAGCCGCCTCGCTCATCTCCAGCGCAGCTCCTGTGTAGGCCTTTCCGATGTTGCCTACCACATACACTTCCGGATAGGCCGCCTTCATGATCTCACCCACCAGAGTGGTGGTTGTGGTCTTTCCGTTGGTTCCCGTAATGGCTGCGATCCGGCCCTTTCCAAACTGATAAGCCAGCTCCACTTCTCCCCAGACAGGAATCCCTGCTGCCTTCAGCTGCTGTACCAGCGGCAGATCCACCGGCACTCCGGGACTTACTACCACCAGATCCAAGGCGGCTTGTACTTCCTCCGGAAGACTGCCCAGCACAATCTTTGCCCGGCTGCCCGGCTCCAATTTAGCACGGACCTTTGCCTCCTCCAGCTTTTCATTGCTGTCATACAAAATGGTCTTTGTTCCCACCTGCTCCAGAAGTTTCACTGCACCGATACCGCTGATGCCGGAGCCAATGACCATTACCTGCTTCTTTTCTAAGTTCATGTTATTTTGCTCCTCCTATAAAGCCAGCAAGCCCACCAGACACAAAATGGCAGTAACCGTAGAGAATACCGCCACCACTCGCGTCTCGGACCAGCCGCCCAGCTCAAAGTGATGGTGGATGGGAGTCATACGGAACAGACGCTTTCCGCCGGTTTTCTTAAAATAAGTCACCTGAATCATAACAGACAAAATCTCAACCCAGTAAATGAGTCCCACGATCAGGATAAAGATAGGCATATTCATCATATAGGCTGTAGCCGCCACAAAGCCGCCCAGAGCCAGAGAACCCGTATCTCCCATGAAGACCTTGGCCGGATATACATTGAACAGCAAAAAGCCCATGAGAGCTCCCACGACCGCGCAGGTAATGGGCTCGATCCCGCTCTCGGTGCCCCAGGCTACCACTGCAAAGAACACTGCCACCAGCAGCGTCACGCTGGAAGCCAGACCGTCCAGGCCATCAGTAAAGTTCACACCGTTTACCGTTCCGATAATGGCCAGGAACATAACGGGAATAGCCACCCATCCCAGATGCAGATAGTGATCCGGCCAGAAGGGAATCAGCATGGCCATATCCCCTCCTGTGGCTCTGTAGTAATATATTACAAAGATAGCAGTTACCACCAGCTGGCCCAGCATCTTCTGTTTGGGTGTCAGTCCCTCTGACCGGCGCAGAACCACTTTAATATAGTCATCCAGAAACCCGATGGCACCAAATCCCGCTGTCACAAACAGGATGGGAATAATTTTCGGATAATCTTTTACGTAAAAAAGGGACGTGATAATAATCGCCGCCAGAATCATCAGGCCGCCCATGGTAGGAGTTCCGTTTTTCTTTAAATGGGACTGGGGACCTTCCTCCCGCTCCGTCTGTCCGAATTTTAATTTTCGAAGGATCGGTATGACCACCGGTCCTAAAATTGCACTGATTGCAAAGGAAATGATCACAGGCAGTACCATCGTCTCTTTCATCTTTCTTACCTCTCATCTCAAAGTTTCTACTTTAACATATATACCATTTTTAGGACTAATTATCAACCACGTTTTCCCCTTCCTGGTTAATTTTTTCCTGCTCTATGCCCAGGTAAGGCAGAATATTATCAAACAACCGCTGTACCACCGGGGCTGCAATCGTACCGCCATAGTATACGCCCTGAGGATTGTGAATGATACACAGGGCCAGCACCTGGGGATCATCCGCCGGGGCGAAGCCGATAAAGGAGGAAATGTATTTATTGGTGCCCCGGGGCAGGGTCTGGGAGGTAGCCGTCTTTCCGCCGATGCGGTACCCCTCAATATAGGCCTTGTTGCCTCCGCCCTCTGCCACAACCTGCTCCAACAGATAACGCATGGTTTCGGAGGTCTCTTCTGATACAATGCCCTTCTGGGTCTCATATTGTAAGGTTTTCAGCACTTCTCCTTCACTGTTGCGGATCTCTACCCCAAAATGAGGTGTCACCCTGGTTCCGCCATTGATGATGGAGCTGACGGTAGCTGCCAGCTGCACCGGTGTGATCTGGAAAGACTGTCCAAAGGACATGGTAGCAAGCTCCACCAGTCCGATATTTTCCAGCTTGTGCATAATGGTTCCCGCTTCTCCTGGAATGTCAATGCCGGTCTTGCTCATAAGGCCGAATTGCCCAAAATAGCTGTAAAAATCCTCTGCCCCGATGCGAAGTCCCACATCGATGAAAACGGGGTTGCACGAATTCATGATCCCTTGTACGAAGGTCTCTCCCCCGTGACCCCCTTTCTTGTGGCAGCGGATCCGCCGGTCCTCCACCACCCGGAAACCGGGACAGCTGAAGGTGTCTGTAATGCTTACCACACCCTTTTCCAGCCCCGCTGCCGCCGTGATGATCTTAAATGTGGAGCCCGGCTCATAAGTATCATTGACACTCTGGTTCCGCCACATCTGATTGCGCAGATCCTGGATTTCCTGGTCAGACAGATTTGTGGTATCCACCGTGTCCGGCAGTGTAAAAGGATCGTTTAAGTTAAACTCCGGCACATTTACATTGGCGTAGATCTCCCCGTTCTGAGGATTCATGACCAGAATGGATACATAGGTAGCCTGCTTTTCCTCCAAGGCCTTTAAGGCCTCCTGTTGGGCGTACAGCTGGATATTATAGTCCAGGCTGATATACAGGTCGTTACCGGCAACAGGCTCCACCCGTTCTTCCGGGGCACCCTCAATTTCCACACCTCTGGCATCAGTCAGGGTCAGAATGGTGCCGTTGATACCCTGAAGATACTCATCGTATACGACCTCCAGTCCGATAATGCCCTGATTGTCACTGCCGGTAAAACCCAGCACCTTGGAGGCCAGAGAATCAAAGGAATAATACCGTTTATAGTCCTCGTCCACTTTCACGCCGTCCAGTTCGTAGGCCCGGATGCGGTCTCCCACTTCTTTTTCCACATTGGTCTTGATCCGCTCAATGGAACTGCGCTTTTCCACCCGTTTCCGCACCGTTTCCTCCGACAGTCCCAGCTCCTGACAGAGCACCTCTATGACCCGCTCCGGGTCTTCCATCTGACTGTGTATGACAGAAATGGTACAAACCGTCCGATTGGTGGCCAACACCGTTCCCGAGGCATCTATGATTTTTCCCCGGGCAGCCTTGATGCTCCGCTCCCGTTCATGCAGATCATCGGCCAGTTCCTGATAATACTCCGACTCCACCAGCATCAGATACACCAGTCGGCCTGCCAGCACCAGCAGCATGCAGGCGCTGGCCAGAAACACCACCAACATCTTTCTTCGATTATAAGTTTTACATTTTTCTCCCATAAAAACCCCTCATGCAGGCCTTTTTACAGCCTATTATGAGGGGTTTTCTTTTATTCTGGTATTTTTTCGGTTCATTCGTGCACTCTAATAATAAGTCTCGAACAAGTGCTTGGCAATGGGTACTGCATATTCGCTTCCGGAGCCCTCTGACTCCACCAGCACGCAGACTGCCAGATCCTGTTCTTCTCCCACTGAGAAGCCCACAAACCAGGCGTGGCTCTTGCTCTTGTCACTGCTGTACTCTGCACTTCCTGTCTTGCCCGCAATAGTCACATCCAGATTCCGCAGCTTCTTGCCTGTGCCTTCTTCCACCACCTGGATCATGTATTCTGTCAGCTTCTGTGCCTCCACATCAGTCATCAGGCTTCCATAAGAAGAAGGACGGTATTTCCGCACCACATCTCCTGTGTAGTTCTCCATGTGATCAATGAGATAGGGCTTCATCAGCACTCCATTATTTGCAATACTGGCTGCGATCATAGCCATATGCATGGGAGACACCATCGTCTCTCCCTGGCCTACCGCTGTCATGATCTGCATGTCGTCATTTACTTCTTCCCTCAGCTTAAAAGAGCTTCTGGAGTAAGGCAGCTGAATAGGCAGCTTCTTTCCAAACAACAGGCTCTCGCAGGTTTCTGCAAAGGATGTGGCATCCAGCTCCAGACCAATCCGGGCAAAGGCGCTGTTGCAGGAATTGGCAAAGGCCTTCTGCAGAGACTGGGTCCCGTGAACCGTATTGTGATAACAGTGGATGGTATAGTCCTCCGCCTCTAATTTCCCGTTACAATCGTAGACAAATGCTTCCGCTTCGGGATTCTGCCGCATATATTCCAACAAAGTCACAATCTTGAATACAGAGCCCGGCGCATACAGCCCCTGGGTTGCCCGGTTGTAAAGCACACTGTCCTCGGAATCCAGAGAGTTCCACTTCTCCCACTCTTCATCGATCGTATTGGGATCGTAGTCCGGCTTGGATACCATGCAGAGTATCTTTCCTGTGGAAGGCTCAATGGCTACCACGGCTCCTCTGTGATTACCCAGGGCATTATACGCCGCCTGCTGCAGCTCCAGATCCAGGGTGGTAACCATATTATCGCCGATATTTTTTTTCTCGTTAATTTCATTGGTGATCCGTTCCCCAATATCGGCATTGGAAGTCAAAAGCGGGAAGTTTCCCAGAAGCTCCAGCCCGGATTTTCCATGGGTGGAATAGCCTACCACATGGGCAAACAGATCATCAAAGGGATAGACGCGGGTTTCTGTACCGTCCTCTGCCACTTCTGTCTTGGCCAGCACCGTACCGTTATTGGAGAGAATCTTTCCCCGAACCACCTGCTGGGCAAACAGCTCCTGACGGGAGTTATAGGGATTGTTGATGGTATCCTCCGCCAGAACCCCTTCAAAATACACCAGATATCCCACCAGCAGTACAAAAAGACCTGTAAAAAAATAGGTCACCACCATGAATTCACGATTCTTTTTTGCTTTTTGCTTTTTTTCTGCTTTTTCTTTCTTTTTCACTCTTTGACTCCTCATCTTCCCGCAACAAATACAGCCCCTGGATAATGGATATGGTCAAAATGGTGGCCAGCAGCGAACTGCCGCCATAGCTGACCAGAGGCAGGGTAATACCTGTGGAGGGAATCAGCTTGATACCGCCTCCAATGGTCAAAAACACCTGGAATCCGTACAGGGTTCCAAGGCCCAGGGCTGTCAGTTTATAAAAAGGCTCCTGCAGCTGCATGGCAATGTTTACAAACATCAGAAAACAGCTGAGGCAGATCAATATCAGGCAAATGGCGAAAATAACGCCCAGTTCCTCCGCAATGGCTGAGAACACAAAGTCCTGCTCCACATAGGGGATCTTGTTGGGGGTTCCCTGCATCAGACCCATGCCGAACCAGCCACCGGTACCAATGGCAAAAAGAGACTGGGTGATCTGATATCCCTGGTTATCAATATAGGCAAAGGGATTGCTCCAGGCCAGTACACGTACCTGCACATGGGAAAAGAGCTGATAGGCCAATACAGAAGCTCCGCAGCCGGCTCCCAGGCCTCCGATCAGATACAAGGGCTGTCTGGTGGCCACATACAGTACCATCAGGTACATGAAGAAGAAAATCAGGGCTCCTCCCAGGTCCCTGGACAGCACCAGGATCACCACGTGGGCAGCTGCGATCACCGTAGTCACCACCACATCCTTAAAGGTCGTGGATCTGGCCAGCCTTGCTGCCACAAACAGGGCAAATAAGATCTTTACAAACTCTGAAGGCTGGATGCTGAAATAGTCTCCGATATCCAAAGACAGCTTGGCGCCATTAGTAACTGCGCCAACTACTGCCACCACTACCAGCAGCACCAGACCCACTCCTCCGTAAAGCCAGGAAAGTCTGGGCAGGCACTTCATCTTACGCACCAGCACCGGTACGATCAGAGAGATCACCAGGGAAATGGCTGCAATGATAAACTGCTTTACCGCCTTATCAAAGGACAGACGGGTCAAAATAATAAACCCTATGGCCAGCAAAAAACACATATTGTTCAGAACCAGCCGGTTCACCTTGGGATAGACCACCAGATAATATACCTGCAAAAAAGTAGCCAGACACACCTGGAACAGATAAAAGATCAGCAGCTGGTCATTGCCTGTCTTCAGGTAAAACACCGCATAGGCCAGAAAATGCAGAAAGAATAAAACCAGCAGCTGCAATCCACAGCCCTGTCTTTTTTGTCCCTCGTTCTTTTTCTTCAAAATAGAAAAACATAAAAGTGTATAGAGAGCAATCAATATGGTCAGTCCGTATTTGGAAAGCTCTACGATCAAATTCGTCATTTATTCGACTCCTCGTTTTAAATGTCCTCTGGTAAATTCTTTGGGCGGCTGACCGGGCTGTGCCCCCTTCTTAAACACCTGCACTGCCTCTTTCAAAATCCTGCGGATCTCCTCTTCTCTTTCCAGAGTAAAATGAAGCCGCACACTGGCCGGCTGCAGACGCCGAAGTTCTCTGGTGCAGTCTAAAAGATACAGAGGCGCACTGTTATAAATCACATTATGGCAGCTTAGGCAGCAGCGCCGCACCGGGAATTTCTTCTGGTAGCGGTCCTCCAGATACACATAACCCGGCTGCTTTTTACATCTTTTCAATGTCTTAGCCAGACAGTTGGCTGTTACCATCAAGGGCTGGTAGCCGTAGACGATCAGTTCATCCTCCCGGCAGCCCCGGGTTCTCAGTTCCCGCTCATTCAGCTCGTAGGGCAGGGTCACAAAATCCGCTCCAAACTCTTTCCAGACCTGTCTGGCTTCTATGTTGTAAGTATATAAATTGGCATCGGGAATTATTTTCCCCGTATAGCCCATTTCTTTTAAAAACTGCAGCTCCTCCAGATTTTTCAGGAGCATACCGTCAAATCCTGCCTCCAAAAGATTCGGGTACCACTGAGTATAGATTTCCCGCTCTTCCATGCGGAAAATATCCGGCAGCGCCAGAAAACACTCCTTGCCGGCCCGGTGACAACGCTCTGCCGTCTGTTTCGGATCCTGACCTGCCCAAAAGAAGGTCTCTGCATTTACATATACGCCGTCCACATCGGGCTCCTCCAGCACGGCTTCCAGCTGACAGGGCTCTTCCACCTGTACCCGCAGCAGGGGCTTTGTCTGGGCATCTGCCTCTTCCCTGACCGCCTGCCTGCTCCCTATGGTTTCCGGCTCTGTCGGCAGACAAGAGTCCCCAGTGGGCTCCGGCCGATGATGCCTTTCACATACCTGCTTTTCCAGCTCCTCCAGGCCCTTTCTGCGCAGCTCATTTAAGCTCTGCAGCGGAATAAATACCGGCCCATCCATATGAATGTCCAGCTTCTCCCATACAAAAGGCGTATTTCCTGTCTTTTCCATCTGGCGGCGGATCTGCTCCTCTGTCATGGCCTGTTTCAAAGGCTCCTGGGCGCTGGGGCCCTCTGCCTCCACCTGCACTCCATCATATGTTACCTGGAAAATGTTAGGCATTTCTTTGGAAATTCTTAAGCTTCCCTGAATTTTTTCCTTTTTCTCCCCATCCACATAGGTCCGCTTTAGTTCTGAAAGCAGGGCTTCGTATCTGCGTTTTTCCTCCATGGCCTGACGGCTCTTTTCCTCAAAATGGTTAGGTCGAACCAGAGAGATCATACTGCGGCCGTTTCGCTGCAGATAATAGCTCTGGGAAAAACCGCCCCGGTTGTACAGGGACAGGAGGGTTTCCATATCGGCTTTTTCCACCTGAAACCCGGCCTTGCCCCGCTCCAGATAGCGGTCAATGTATTTTCGATAGACGCTGACCACACCGGCTGTATACTCCGGCCGCTTCATGCGTCCTTCAATCTTAAAAGAATCAATACCTGCCTCAATGAGCTCCGGAATCAGCTCCACGGTACACATATCCTTGGGACTTAACAGGTATTCCTCTCCCTTCTGGGAAAGCAGACGCTTTCCGGTCTCATCAAATACCCGATAGGGCAGACGACAGGGCTGAGCACACCGGCCCCGGTTGCCGCTGCGGCCTCCCAGCATACTGCTGAAGAGACACTGACCGGAATAACAATAGCACAGGGCTCCATGGACAAAGGTTTCCACCTCAATGTCCACCTCCTGCTTCATACGGCGGATCTCCTCCAGGGAAAGCTCTCTGGCGGGCACAATGCGGGTGGCTCCCATCTCTTTTAACAGCGCGGCTCCCTGGGCTCCCAAAAGGGTCATCTGGGTGCTGGCATGGAGCTCCAGCCCCGGAAACTCCCGGCGGATATGGGCAAATACACCTAGATCCTGCACAATGACACCATCCAGGCCCTGGCAGTAATAGGGCCGCAAATATTCAGACAGGCTCTCCAGCTCCTCATCCTTCAACAGGGTATTCACTGTCAGAAACAGCTTTCCTCCATGAAGGTGCACATAATCAATAGCCCTGCACATGGTCTCTTCATCCAGATTGTTCGCATAAGCTCTAGCTCCAAACTGCATGCCTCCCACGTACACGGCATCTGCGCCTGCCACAATGGCCGCTTTTAAGCTTTCATATGAGCCTGCCGGTGCCAGCAGCTCCACTTGCATCTTCATAGTTTTCTCCTGTCTTATCGTGCAAAAAACCGCTGCAAACTGCCTCCTGCTCTACTGCAGAAACCATTTCTCTTTTGCGGCGGTCTTTTTCTCCTCTCTCCCCTCTGCTATCGATAGGGATAAGGGCTCTGTTTCCCTCTGTTATAACGAGTTTTATTCTCTGTTTCCTGACGCTCCGTTGCCTGTCTTGCTTCCTGCAGCTGGGCATTCATCAGCTTCAGCTGGTCCTTCAGCTCCTGCATCCGGGCCTGCTGCTGTTCCAGCTGCTGGTCCTTTTCCTTCAGAAGGTCCATCTGTCTCACAGCCTCCTCCCGATAGGTCTTGTCCAGATTCTCTTTTGCCATCTGGGCCTCGATCAGGTCATGCTTCAGGCTGTACATTTCCTTTTCTTTTTTATCCAGCTCTGCCTGCTGACGTTCTGCCAGATGCTTGCTCTTAAAATAGTCATCTGCCAGATTCATGTTCAGCAAAAGCTGCTTTTCATCGCCGGACTGTCTGCGGTAGCCCTCCAACTGCTCCAGGTCACCGATCTTATCGTTGATATAAGAGGCAATCTGATGGAGATATTCCACACTCTCATAGCCGGTAATCTTTAATACTTTTCCTGCAATTACAACTTCTGCTACATTTTTCGTTGCCATATCTCTACACCCTCTGCTCTTTCCTGGCGCAAACTGCTGCGCCGCCTTCTGTTTACAGTATAACTTAATCCCCTAGGGAAAAGCAAGTCCCAGATGCTTATAGGCATGCTCTGATACCATCCGTCCTCTGGGAGTCCGGTTCAGGAACCCGTTTTTTATCAAATAGGGTTCGTACACATCCTCAATGGTGCCTGCGTCCTCTCCTATGGCCGCCGCCAAAGTATCCAGTCCCACAGGTCCTCCGTCAAACTTCTCTATCATGGTGCGAAGGATCAGACGGTCGATCTGGTCCAGTCCATGCTTATCCACTTCCAGCAGATCCAGCGCCAGCCGCGCCACATCTCCCGTGATCTTTCCGTCGTATTTCACCTGGGCAAAATCCCTCACCCTCTTTAACAGGCGATTGGCCAGGCGGGGCGTTCCCCGGCTTCTTCTGGCGATCTCCAGAGCACCTGACTCATCAATCTCCACATTCAGCACCTGGGCAGAGCGTGTCACAATGATCTGCAGCTCCTCCTGGGTGTAAAACTCCAGATGATGCACCACGCCGAATCGATCCCGCAGAGGCGCTGTCAGAAGTCCGGCACGGGTAGTTGCTCCGATCAGGGTAAAATGAGGCAGATCCAGGCGAATGGAACGGGCCGTGGCACCCTTTCCAATCATGATATCAATGGCAAAGTCCTCCATGGCCGGGTACAGCACTTCTTCCACCTGGCGATTCAGGCGGTGGATCTCGTCCACAAAAAGCACATCCCCTTCCTGGAGATTATTTAAAATAGCTGCCATCTCCCCCGGCTTTTCAATGGCCGGACCGCTGGTGACCTTCATATGTACCCCCATCTCATTGGCAATAATTCCTGCCAGAGTGGTCTTTCCAAGACCGGGAGGTCCATAGAACAGCACATGATCCAGGGACTCCCCGCGGCCCTTCGCCGCCTCGATATAAATCTTCAGGGTCTCCTTGGCCTTTTCCTGTCCAATGTACTCCTTCAAAAGCTGAGGACGCAGGGTATATTCCATTTTAATATCCTCTTCCGTAGCATCGGTAGTGATGATCCGTTTTGCCATGTGTCCTCCTTATCGATACATCTGCTTTAACGCAGCCTTTAAAATATCTTCCACATCCATGCCGCCCGCACATTCCACCTTGCGGACTGCCTTCAAAGCATCCGCCGAGGAATAGCCCAGAGCCACCAGTGCCTGTACCGCTTCATCTGCGCTGTCACTGTGGCCGGCCTTTGCAGTCACCGCCTCTTTTTCGTGAGCCAGCTTCAGCTCAAAGGCTTCCTCCAGTGAGAGTTTATCCTTCAACTCCAGAATCAGTTTCCGAGCCGTCTTCGCTCCAATGCCCGGTGCCTTGGAAATGGTCTTTTCATCATCTGCCAGAATGGCAAAGCGAAGCTCATCTGCTCCAAACACAGACAAAATACCCAGCGCCGCCTTAGGGCCGATGCCGTTGACACCGATCAGAAGCCGGAAGAACTGCAGATCATCCCGGGTCAGGAAGCCAAACAGCTGCATGGCATCTTCCCGCACATTCAGATGGGTGTAGAGCTTTGTCTCTCCTCCTCTTCCCGGAAGCAGGGAAAACTCCTTGGACGGCACCAGGATATTATAGCCCATACCGCCGCACTCCAGCACTACCAGGCCGGTTTCCGGCTCCATATATTCAACTGTTCCTTTGATATATGCAATCATTTATGTTTTCCCTTTCTGCGGCCAAAGGCCTTCGGAATCGTAATCTTTTCAATGAGGGGCACTGTGAGGTTTCCCAGCAGGATCGCATAGGAAACGCCTTCCGCACTGCTGCCGCAAATGCGGAACACACCGATCAGCACCCCCAGCAGCACTCCATACAAAATCTTTCCTCCAGGTGTAATGGGGGATGTGGTATAATCCGTAGCCATAAACCAGGCTCCCAGCATGAGACCGCCGCCGCATACCTGAGCAGACAAATACGCACCGTCAAAGCCATGCCCTCCAAACAGCACGCAAAACACGGTAAAACTTAAGAGATAGCTGGCCGGGATCCGCAGATCGATAATGCCAAACATCAGCAGGATGATGGCTCCTATCAGCAGTGCGATCACAGAAGTCTCGCCAATGGTTCCTCCCACATTTCCTATCATCAGAGGCCAGGGATCCACCGCCTCGCCAGCCTTTAAAACTGCCAGGGGAGTAGCTCCCGTAATTCCGTCCGCTGTAAAATCCGTCATGGCTCCCGCAAAGGAAATCATGAGAAAACAACGGGCCGCCAAAGCCGGATTCACAATATTCTGGCCCAGGCCTCCAAAAAGCATCTTCACTACGATAATGGCAAATACACTGCCCAGGGCACTCATCCACAGGGGCAGAGACACCGGCAGTGTCAAGGCCAGCAGAAGGCCTGTCACCAGAGAACTGCAGTCCCACACCCGGATGGGCCGTTCTGTAAATGCCTCATATACAAATTCAGACAGGACACAGATGCCCATGCACACCAGAATCTGATACAGGGCCCGAATCCCGAAATGATAAATTCCATAAATAGACGCCGGCAGCAGGGACAACAGCACTACCTGCATGATTCTGCCGGTAGTCATCTGGGTCCGTATATGGGGCGAAGATGAAACATGCATTAACTTTTCCATAACTCGCTCCTCCTACTTCTTTCCCTGGGCCAACAGATTTCGCCGAAAGGCCCGAATAGACTGGGTCAGCTGGCGTTTCGCCGGACACACAAAGGTACAGCTTCCGCATTCCATACACTCCATACCATAGAGGCTGCGAAAAGCTTCCTCCTCAAACCGCTCTGCATGATCCGCCAGTTTGGATGGGATCAGCCGCTCCGGACAAGCCGTTACACAGAATCCACAGTGAATGCAGGGCCCCGACTCATACTGAGCCACCCCATCTCTGGACATAGCCAGAAGGGCAGACGAAGTCTTGATCACAGGCACATCCAGCGTGGACAGACTAAGGCCCATCATAGGACCGCCTGAAATCAGTTTTTTTGCTTCCCTCCGATAGCCTCCCGCCGCCGGAACCAGCTCTGCATAATTGGTTCCCAGACGCACATGGAAGTTTCTGGGATCTGCAACAGCCTTGCCGGTCACCGTCACGATCCGGCTGATCAGAGGCTTGCCAAAATACACTGCTTGGTAAATGGCGCAGATGGTATCCACATTATTTACGATACAGCCCACGTCCGCAGGAAGCATGGACGAATTCAGTTCCCTTCCGGTGCAGGCATACACCAGCATCCGCTCAGATCCCTGGGGATATTTGGTCTGCAGTACATGTACCTCCATGCGTGGCTCATCGCCACAGGCCCGTTGCAGCGCGGTAATGGCATCCCGCTTGTGCTCTTCAATGGCCAGAATGCCAATGGCCTTGTCAAACAATTTCAGAACTGCCTTCAGTCCCTTTACCAGCCAGTCGGGATTTTCCACCATACGGCGGTAATCGCTGGTCAGATAGGGCTCACACTCCGCGCAGTTCACAATGATATATTTGATACGCTCCGGTTTTTCCACAGACAGCTTCACATGGGTGGGGAAGCCTGCTCCGCCCATTCCCACGATGCCCGCCTGCCTTACCAGCTCGATGATTTCCTCTTTTGTCAGTTCTTCCAGAGGCTTTACTTCCGGATATTCCACTTCCTCATACAATCCGTCATTTTCCACCACAACGGACTCCACCATATTTCCGGAAACAGTCAGCCGCGGTTCAATGGCTTTTACGGTTCCGGACACAGATGCATGCACATTAGCGGACACAAATCCACTGGCCTGCGCAATCAACTGACCCGCCAGAACCCGGTCTCCTACTGCCACCACGGGCTTTGCCGGCGCACCGATATGCTGGGAAACCGGATACACCAGATCTCCCTGAGGCAAATACTCCTGTATAGGCTTGTCCTTAGACATGCGTTTTCTTTTGAAGGGATGTACCCCTCCCTGAAACGTGGAATGTGCCATCTTTTATTCCTCACTTTATATCTGTTTCAATCTCTGTTTCTTTTTTATGCTTTTTCCGGAAACCCCAGTCTTTTAAAGCTTTTGCATGGGTCTTTATATGGGGATATGCACCCAGAATACGACGTGCAAAGAAATTTGCCTCTTTTTTCTGCTGTGTATATTTTTCATACAAAGACAAAACCCGTTCTTCCACCTGCACGCGCTTTTCTTTCATCTGCAACAGCTTCTCTGCAGGGATCTCCAATCCAAAGGCCAGTACAGCATCCATGCGCATCTCCATCCGCCGCTTCAGCTCATCTTTATAATCCGCCAGCCGATACAGCTCCATACGATCCCGCAGTTCCTCTGCTGTCCCATAAAGCCTGGTTCCCTGAATGTATTCGTAAAGCTCCTCCATGGCTTCTTCCATCCTCTGCAAGTACTTGGAAATCTGCATAGCTCCCGCAAAAGACAGAACAAAATCCACTCCATAAATAACAGTAACTGCCAAAATCACGGTCTTTCCAATAGCTGCGCTGTATAATTCCACCAGCAAAGCCACAAAAGGATGAAGCACCTGGAACAAAACCACGGAAAATGCACCCCAGCCCAGGGATGCCCCCAGACAGATGCGGCCCTGGAAATTATATTTTTTATTGCTGTAATCCCACCATCTGGTGTGAAATACCCGCTCCATTAACACAGAAGTCAGATACTCCAGTATGGTAGGCACGATAACGCCTCCCGCATAAAGAAGTATCAGATTACCGGAGATGGGTTTTAACAGCAGATAGACCACCACTGCTCCACATCCGTAAATAGTGCATACCGGCCCCGTAACAAAGCCGCGGTTCACCAGTCTCTTCTCTTTTACTGACACATAACAGCTCTCCCACGCCCAGCCCAAAAAGCTGTAAATCCAGAACCAGCTGATAATATGATACAAATCTTCTCCCGCAATCTGCAAATCCCACATCGATATTCTCTCCTTGTTGATTTGCCCCCTGTACATCCTCTTGGAACCTTACTTGCCTTATAAGAACACAATTTCTTATAAAACAAGGAAAAGGGACACGCACTCAAGTGCCTGTCCCTCATGAATTACAAAATCTTATTCTGCGTCTTCTGCAACTGCCTCAGCTTCTACTTCAGCCGCTTCTTCCTCTACGGGAGCTGCTGCCTGCAGTGCTTTCATGCTCAGGCTGATCTTATGGTCTGCTTCGTTGAAGTCTACGACTCTTGCTTCGATTTCCTGTCCGATGCTGAGTACATCGCTGGGTTTCTCAACGTGCTCTCTGGAAATCTGAGAAACATGCAGCAGAGCGTCAACGCCAGGCTCCAGCTCTACGAATGCACCAAAATCAGTCATTCTTGCAACACGACCAACTACCACATTACCAACTGCATAATTCTCAGCTGCGTTCAGCCAGGGATTTGCATTCTCAAACTTCAGGCTCAGTGCAATCTTGGTCTCATTAATATCTTTGATCAGAACAGTCAGAGTCTCACCAACCTTGAATACCTTCTTGGGATTCTCTACTCTGCCCCAGGACATCTCGGAAATGTGAAGCAGTCCGTCAGCGCCGCCTAAATCGATGAATGCACCGAAATCAGTTACATTCTTAACAACGCCCTCTACTACATCGCCAACCTGGATCTTGCTGAACAGTTCTTTCTGCTTCTCAGCCTTCTCAGCAACCAGCAGCTGCTTACGGTTTCCGATAACTCTGCCTCTTCTGGGATTGAACTCAGTAATTACGAACTGAATCTCCTGTCCGTCATATTTTGCCAGATTCTTTTCATAGGTATCAGATACCAGGCTTGCGGGAATAAATACTCTGGACTCATCCACTATTACGCTTAAGCCTCCATCCAGAACCTGAGATACGGTAGCAGTAAGAACCTCACCGTTCTCAAAAGCTTCTTTCAGTCTCTTGCTTCCCTTTTCTGCTGCCAGACGCTTGTAGGTTAAGAGAACCTGTCCTTCACCATCATTTACCTTTAATACCTTAGCTTCCATGGTATCGCCTACGGATACGCAGGTTGTCAGGTCTACCGGTGTATTGCTGTATTCACTCTTGGTGATAATACCATCGGCCTTATATCCGATATTTAAGATGATCTCATCTTCTTTGACATCAATAACAGTGCCTTCGACAACCTCTCCATTTCTTATTGTTTTTAATGATTCTTCTAACATTTGTTCAAAACTGATTTCTGACATGCGTTTGAACCTCCTCAATAATTTTGTTTGGGGTCGAAGCCCCTGCTGTAATACCTACGCTACGAATGGATGACGCTGTCTTTAAATCCAAGTCAACAAGTTTCTGTATATAGTAAGTATTCTCACATTCTTTTTTGCATATTTCAAATAGCTTCTGCGTGTTGGAGCTGCTTCTTCCGCCGATGACAATCATGGCATCCACTTCACTGGCAATCTGCTTCGCCTCTGTCTGGCGTTCCTCCGTCGCACTGCAGATTGTATTTAAAACAAGTATATCATACCCCTTTTTTGAAATAATTTCAACTAAATCTTTAAATTTCTTGTAGTTAAATGTCGTTTGTGCAACCAGACAAAAGGATTTTCCCTTTTCAGCCGTAAAATTCCCAGCATCTTCCAGTGATTCCAGCACTGTAACAGGCCCATTGCACCAGTCTTTGATGCCCTCCACTTCCGGATGGGTGGGGGTTCCGGCTATGAGGATCTCTCTGCCTGCGGCGCTCTCCCGCTCTACGATCCGATGGATCTTCTTCACAAAGGGACAGGTTGCATCCACATAGGAAATCCCCTTTTTCTCCAACAGTTCATAAATGGACCGGCCCACACCATGAGCCCGGATGATCACGGTGCCTGCTTCCAGCTTTTCCAGGGATCCTTTCCTCTCCAGCACCTTCACGCCCTTTTCCTCCAGCTCCTGAACCACCTGCTCATTGTGCACAATGGGTCCGTAAGTGTAAATGGGCCCTTCCGCTTTCTCTGCCTGTTCATATACCGTGTCCACTGCACGCTTCACACCAAAGCAGAAGCCTGCCGTCTTTGCCAGCTTGATCTCCATGTCTGCTCCTTTTGCTCTATCGGCGGATCAGCGCCGAAATAGTCTCAATTACCTGCTCTACCGTCATATCAGAGGAATCCACCAGAACCGCGTCCTCTGCCTGACGAAGAGGTGCAAAGTCCCGGTTCATATCCCGGTAGTCCCGCTCTTCGATATCCGCCTGGATGGACTCCAGGGTCTTGTCTCCCAAAGCTCCCTTTTCCTGCAGCTGTGCATATCTGCGTTTTGCTCTGCAGGCAGAAGAAGCAGTCAGATATACCTTCACATCTGCTCCCGGCAGTACAAAGGTACCAATCTCCCGGCCATCCATGATCACATCTGCAGTTTCTGCCAGCTTGCGCTGCAGTTCTACCAGTTTCAGCCGCACTTCCGGGTACACAGAGCTGGCGGATGCCATGTTGCCAACCTCCTCGGTACGCAAAAACGGAGTTACATTTTCGCCATTTAAAAACACCTGCTGAACACCATCCTCATAAGCAATGGTAACCTCCACCTGTGCAATGGCCTCTTTGATCTTATAAAGCTCCTCGGCCTTAATTCCCTGACGCAGGAAATGCACTGCCAGCGCCCGGTACATGGCTCCTGTATCCACATAAATAAATCCCAGATCCTTGGCGATCTGCTTTGCAATGGTACTTTTGCCTGCCCCCGCCGGTCCATCGATCGCTACACTAAAACTCATATTTTATACCTCCCTATGCCTGACGCACATTTATTATCCCTCAGCCGCCGCGCACCCGGCCAGATACCCCGTAGACCAGGCGATCTGCAGATTAAATCCGCCTGTTACCGCATCCAGATCCAATACCTCGCCTGCGAAATACAGACCCGGCAGTTTTTTCGATTCCATGGTGGAGGGATTTACCTCCCGCACAGAGACTCCGCCTTTGGTAATGATAGCTTCATTATAATCGCGAAGTCCGGTTACCGTCAATTCCAGATTTTTCATCAAGTCCACAAACTCTCGCCGCTCTTCCCTGGAGATCAGATTCACCTTTTTCTCCGGGTCAATACCACTGAGATCCAGCATCACCGGCTGCAGTTTTGCCGGAAACAGCCCGGAAACTGCGTTTTTAAAATTCTTATTAGGAGCCGCCTCAAAATCCCGCAGCACCCGGGCATCCAGCTGCTCTTTGGAAAGCGCCGGCTTCAGATCAATGACCATACGCAGCGGCTGCCTCTTCAGTCTCGCTCCCACGAAGCTGCTGGCCGTCAGCACCAGAGGGCCGCTGACACCAAAATGAGTAAACAGCATCTCTCCAAAAGCATCATACTGCTTCTTTTTCTCCTGATAAACAGTCATGTTCACATTACGAAGTGACAGTCCCTGCAGCTCCTTGACCCAGGCTTCCTTTGCATTCATGGGCACCAGGGCAGGAATCCGCTCTGTGACAGTATGTCCGGCTTCTTCTGCAAATCGATAGCCATCCCCTGTGGAACCGGTGCTCTGGTAGGAAAAGCCGCCTGTGGCCACAATCACTGCATCTGCCGGGACTTCTTTTCCGTCCGCCAGACCCAGACCGCAAGCCTGAATTTCTCCGTCCTTCTCTCTCGTAAGCAGTGCCTCAACAGTTGTACGCAGGTGCACCTGCACGCCATACTGCTTCATCATCCGCTCCAGGGCCGCAGTCACGTCATACGCGTGGTCTGATGCCGGAAATACCCGATTGCCCCGCTCTGTTTTCAAAGGCGTGCCTGCCTCCTCAAAAAAAGCCATTACATCCTGGGCCGTAAAGCTGTAAAAGCCGCTGTACAAAAATTTCGCATTGGTACACACATTCTGCAGCAGCTCCTCCACTTCACAGTTGTTGGTCAGATTACACCGACCTTTGCCCGTAATATATATCTTTTTCCCTAACTTTTCATTCTTCTCAAACAGCTCCACCCGGGCGCCGTTTTTTGCCGCAAATACTGCCGCCATCATACCGGCTGCTCCGCCGCCGATGATACAAACCCGCTTCATAGTGTTCTCTCCGGTTCTTCTATTTTCCATTAAATCCGAATACCTTTATAGGTCATATAACGAATAAACCAAAAGGATTTCAGCCCCAAGGTAACGGTATCCTCAATCTGCAGCTTCATAGGCGGCAGCAGCACCTCTCCGTGCTCCGTTTCTTTGGTGCGATAGCGCTTTTTCTTCTTAAATTCCTCTGCGCGCTCTGCATCCACCAGATGCACGTACAGCTCCGCTATCTCAATATCGGAGGTATCGCTGGTGACCAGTTCCACGAGCACATGCTTTTTTCCGGTCTTCTTCATGTATTGGATCAATTCGTCTTCGTAAACAAAATTCATAACATTCCCCTGTACCAAATTTTTATCCATCCGCGGACTCCTGTATCTAAAAAACATTGTACCATGATTACGTTTTTTTGCAAAGACCGGCTTTTACATCATAAAAAACAGAAACATGGGGAACACAATTCTGCGTTCCCCATAAAATTTCAATGATTTATACTTTCGAAGTGTGCCTCGATTCTGCACTTGTGATGCCTTACACCGGGTAAGCTCCATTTGCGGTATCTGCCACAGTCGCGTCCATCCTGGTCTTCTGTGCATCTCTGTATTTGAAGAAGTCTACAGCCACCTGCGGGAACAGTGCGTAGGACAATACGTCCTCATCCTGCTCTTTGTACTGAGCCATCTCTGCTTCCAGGGTCTCCAGCTCGTTAGGAACCAGATCTGCCGGACGGCAGGTAATTACTTCTGCATCGCCGATGCACTTCTTCTGTACTTCCGGATTGAAGGGCTTTACAGTCTTTCCGTACTTTCCGGATAACAGGTCCTTGGACTCCTTGGTTACCATCTTGTAGCGCTCGCCCCCTACGATGTTCATAACTGCCTGGCTTCCTACGATCTGAGAAGACGGAGTTACCAGCGGGCACTCACCGAAGTCTTTCCGTACACGGGGAACCTCTTCCAGTACCTCGTAGTACTTGTCTGCAGCACCCAGATCCTTCAGCTGAGAGGTCAGGTTGGACAGCATGCCGCCCGGTACCTGATACAGCAGAGTCTTAATGTTGACACCCATATTCTTGGGATTTAACAGGCCGCTTTCCAGCGCCTCGTCACGCAGCGGTCTGAAGTAGTCTGCGATCTCTGCCAGCAGGTTCTGATCATAACCGGTATCGTACTCAGTTCCCTTGAAGGTCTCAACCATAACCTCAGTTGCAGGCTGAGAAGTTCCCAGTGCAAAGGGAGACATTGCACAGTCGATCACATCCACGCCGGCCTCTACTGCCTTCAGATAAGTCATGGAAGCAACACCGGAGGTGTAATGAGTATGCAGCTGAATCGGGATGCTTACAGTCTCCTTCAGTGCAGTTACCAGCTCAGTTGCTGTATACGGCAGCAACAGACCGGCCATATCCTTGATACAAATGGATTTTGCACCCATGCCTTCGATCTCTTTTGCAATATTGGTCCAGTATTCCATGGTGTAAGCATCACCCAGGGTATAGGACAGTGCGATCTGTGCATGACCACCTTCTTTGTTGGAAGCCTTTACTGCTGTCTCCAGGTTACGCAGGTCGTTCAGACAGTCAAAAATACGGATCACATCAATACCGTTTGCAATGGATTTCTGTACAAAATACTCTACTACGTCATCGCCGTAGGGACGATATCCCAGAATGTTCTGTCCGCGGAACAACATCTGCAGCGGAGTGTTTTTGCAGACTGCTTTGATCTTGCGCAGTCTCTCCCAGGGATCTTCCTTCAGGAAACGCAAGGAAGCATCAAAGGTGGCGCCTCCCCAGCACTCCAGAGAATGATAACCAACCTGGTCCAGCTTCTCCAGAATGGGAAGCATCTGTTCTGTACTCATACGTGTTGCAATCAGAGACTGATGTGCATCACGCAGAATGGTTTCTGTAATTTTAATCGGCTTTTTTGCGATTTCAGTCATTTTCTAATCCTCCTACACTCTTTACATTACGCCAAAGATAGCCATGAAAGTACCTGCTGCTACTGCAGTACCGATAACACCGGCTACATTGGGGCCCATAGCATGCATCAGCAGGAAGTTGGTGGGATCTGCCTCCGCACCTACCTTCTGAGATACACGGGCAGCCATAGGAACTGCGGATACACCCGCAGAACCGATCAGCGGATTTACCTTGCCCTTGGTAACAATACACATAAGTTTACCAAACAATACACCGGCCGCTGTACCAAATGCAAATGCAATCAGACCCAGCGCTACGATCTTCAGAGTATCTGCATTCAGGAAAGCCTCTGCACTGGTGGTAGCACCTACAGAAGTACCCAGCAGAATAACTACGATGTACATCAGAGCGTTGGATGCAGTCTCTGTCAGCTGACGAACCACGCCGGACTCACGGAACAGGTTACCTAACATCAGCATACCAACCAGCGGAGTGGTGGACGGAAGGATCATACAAACAACGACAGTTACCACGATGGGGAACAGGATCTTCTCCAGCTTGGATACCGGACGCAGCTGTTCCATTTTGATCTTACGCTCTTTTTCCGTAGTCAGCAGCTTCATAATGGGGGGCTGAATGACCGGTACCAGAGCCATGTAGGAGTATGCAGCTACCGCAATGGGTCCCATAAGGGCTGTCTGCTCCAGTTTTCCGGCCAGGAAAATGGATGTAGGACCATCTGCTCCGCCGATGATGGAAATAGCGGCTGCAGCCTTATCCGAGAAGCCCAGTGCCATAGCGCCCAAATATGCGGAAAAAATACCGAACTGAGCTGCTGCTCCCAGCAGGAAGCTCTTGGGGTTTGCAATCAGCGGACCGAAGTCTGTCATGGCACCAACGCCCATGAAAATCAGAGACGGGAGGATTGCCCACTCATCCAGTACATAGAAGTAGTACAGAAGGCCGCCTACGCCGTTTTTAGCGTCTTCCGGATGAAGCATAATATCCGGATAAATATTTACCAGCAGCATACCAAAGGAAATGGGCAGCAAAAGCAGCGGCTCGAACTCCTTGGCAATAGCCAGATAGAGGAAAACACATGCAACACCGATCATGATGAAGTTGCCCCATTCCAGGTTAAAGAATGCGGTCTGATGCACGAGATTTTCCAGGGTTTCCATTATATATCCCATGTTTTAAACCTCCATGTTGTTTTTCAGGAACAAATCATTTCCTTAGTTCAGAGTTGCCAGGATATCTCCGGATTCTACTGCATCTCCAACAGATACGTTAATGCTTGCTACTGTTCCGTCTTCCGGTGCAACAACAGGGATCTCCATCTTCATTGCTTCCAGGATCACGATGCTGTCACCGGCCTTTACAGCCTGGCCAATACTTGCTTCTACCTTGAAGATCTTGCCCGGTACAGAAGCCTTCACTTCGATTCCGCCGGCTGCTGCAGGAGCTGCCTTAGGAGCTGCTGCCGGTGCAGGTGCTGCTGCAGGAGCTGCCTTGGGAGCTGCTGCCGGTGCTGCTACGGGTGCAGGTGCTGCTGCGCGAACGGGTGCGCTTCCTGCGCCGCCCTCTTCTACAGTTACTTCATATACGGTTCCATTTACGGTAATTGTATAATTCTTCATTGATTTATCCTCCTAATATTAAGCCTTACGCCATTTGTTTGAATTTGAACGTCTGATGGAACGAACTACGAATCCATCTGTGGAAGTACCCATAGCCGCTGCAACAGCTGCAGTAATAACAGCAATGATTTCCAGATCGTCTACCTGCTCTCCTGCTGCCGGTGCCGCAGGCGCTGCAGGAGCTGCCTTAGGTGCCGGTGCCGCCTTGGGCGCAGGCGCAGATGCTGCCTTATTGGAAAACTTCTTCTGAAGCAGCGCAATCAGATTGAAGCTGTAAATGATCAGGGAAATCAGAATCAGCACTACGAATACGCTTCCCATACCCAAAATAGTATTTAAGCCTGCCTTGGTCAGGATCTCTCCGGTGGTGAGGATGGGATCTACTGCCACAGTTGTGATCACAGCACCCTTATCAAACACCAGGGTGAGACGCATATCATGTTTTTCATACTCGTAAACGATGTAGTAAGTAACTTCGCCCTCGTCCTTATCGACCTTGCCGCCTTCGTATTCTTTTACACCTATAAAGTCACCCAGGTCTTCCATGGAAGCCTCATAGGCCTTCAGGAAACTTAAATAAGCCTCTGCCGTAAAATCAAACTTTGCACCATGGATGTAGGGATACAATTCTATGGTCTTGGCAAAATCGTCATATCCCTCTTCATACTCCTGAATCGTCTTCTGTAAGTCTTCCCGCTTCATATCTGCCAGTGCGAAAATGTAAGCATCTGCCTTCCCCTGATAGACCTCTGCATTATCCACATCTCCAATGGAAGAACAAGCGGTAAGGCCCAACATGCATACCAGAAGCATACACACAGCCACTAATCTTTTTATGTTTCTCTTCATATTATTCACCCCTCTTAAACCGTGCCGTGTTTCTTTGCAGGACGATCTTCTCTCTTTGTGAATAACATCTCAAAAGCACCGATCA
>JAFTZF010000037.1 GCA_017464645.1 Lachnospiraceae bacterium
GGTTCGATTCCGGTTCTGGGCACTTATGCACAGGTGATTCGGTTTAGGACGGAGCCGGTGCTTTATATACAAAGTATGCGGGTGTAGTTCAATGGTAGAACACTAGCCTTCCAAGCTAGATACGTGGGTTCGATTCCCATCACCCGCTCTATTTTTTTGCCCAAAGGGCCCGGCTGTGCATTTTTTCCTGTACGGCCAGGGCCTTTTTATGATATGATAAACAGAAGTTGTTTTTATGAACATTTCTCAAGAGATGAGAAAAAAGGACTAATATCATGAGTGAGCAGAGATTTTTACTTACAGCGATCAATGCGAAATATATTCATTCCAATCTGGCGGTGTACAGTCTGCGCTCCGCCGCGGCGGAGCGCGGCTTTCAGGTGGAACTGGCGGAGTTTACCATCAACCACTATGTGGAGCAGATTCTGCAGGAGCTGTATCGGCGAAGTCCCCGGGTGCTGTTTTTCTCCTGCTATATCTGGAACTGGGAATATGTAAAAGAGCTGGCGGCAGAATGCCGGAAAATCATGCCGGATACACCCATCTGGGTGGGTGGTCCGGAGGTTTCTTATGATGCCTGGCGGGTGCTGCAGGAGAACCCGGCCATTACCGGTGTGCTGTTGGGCGAGGGAGAGGAGAGCTTCCCCCAGTTGCTGGAGGCATACTGCCGGGAAGATTCTTTTGAGGGCATAGACGGGCTTGCTTTTCGCCGGGAATCCGGTGAGATTTGCATTCGTCCTCAGCTGCAATTGCCGGACCTGAACAAGATCCCCTTTCCCTATGGGGATATGGAAGAGTTTGAACATAAGATCGTTTATTATGAGTCCAGCAGAGGCTGTCCCTTTTCCTGCAGCTACTGCCTTTCTTCTATAGAAAAGCGGGTCCGTTTCCGGGATTTGAACCTGGTGAAGCAGGAGCTGGGATTTTTTCTGCAGAAGAAGGTGCCTCAGGTGAAGTTTGTGGACCGGACTTTTAACTGTCGGGAAAGTCATGCCCTGGAGATTTGGAGCTATTTATTGGAGCATGACAACGGTGTGACCAATTTTCATTTTGAGATCGGAGCGGATCTGCTGACAGACAAGGAACTGGCCCTGATGGAGCGTATGCGCCCGGGGCTGATCCAGCTGGAGATCGGCGTCCAGTCTACCAATGGCCGGACCCTGGAGGAGATCCGCCGGGTTATGGATTTTTCTCTGCTTCGGCAGAGGGTGCGTCAGGTGCAGAGCTTTGGAAATATCCACCAGCATCTGGATCTGATCGCAGGTCTGCCCTATGAAGATCTGGAGCGGTTTGCCCGGTCCTTTGATGAGGTATTTGCCCTGCGGCCGGAGCAGCTGCAGCTGGGATTTTTGAAGGTGCTGAAGGGCTCCTATATGCAGGAGAAGGCCGGGGATTATGGTATTTTGTATGGGGAGCGGGCGCCCTATGAGGTGCTTCAGACCGATTGGATGTCCTACGCAGATCTGCTGCGGCTTAAGGGTATTGAGCAGATGGTGGAGGTCTATTACAACAGCCATCAGTTCTCTCTGATCCTTGCGGAGCTTTTGAAGGAGTGGCCCTCCGCCTTTGCGTTTTTTGATGCCCTGGCGACTTATTATGAAAAGAATGGATATGGCAGTGTGCAGCATGCCCGGGCCCGGCGCTATGAGATTTTGCTGGAGTTTATTGGGAACTGTATGCAGAAGCCTATGCCTGAGCTGGAAAAATATCGGGAGCTTCTGACCTTTGATTATTACCTGCGGGAGTATGCCAAGAGCCGGCCGGCCTTTGCCGCAGATATTACCCCGTATAAAGAGCAGCTTCGCAGGATTCAGAAGGTGTACGGAAAAGACAAGCATGTAGAGCCCGGATATTTTATGGGAGAAGCCCGGGGGAAGGAGCCGGTGTTCTGGCTGTTTGACTACGAGAACCGCAGTCCCCTGACAAAAGATGCGGCCTTGAGCCGGGTGGATTTGGAACAGGTGGAAGAACAGGCGGTTTTGCGGCGGGAGACTTGGGAAAGGAGAGAGAAGCTATGACAAAGCGCACAGGAGAAATATTAGCCCTTTTGGATGAGGTCTATACCACAGAGTATAAATGTTATTTGAATCACGAGACGCCCTGGCAGCTGCTCATAGCCACTATGCTCAGCGCCCAGTGCACCGATGCCCGGGTCAATATCGTGACCAGGGATCTGTTTGTGAAATATCCTTCTGTAGAGGCTTTTGCCAATGCGGATTTAAAGGAACTGGAGAATGACATCCGCCCCACGGGTTTTTATCATAACAAGGCGAAGAATATCATAGCCTGCACCAAAGAGCTTCTGGAAAAGCACGGGGGAGAGGTGCCAAACGACCTGGAGGCGCTGACCGATCTGGCGGGCGTGGGCCGCAAAACAGCCAATGTGATCCGGGGAAATATTTTCCATGAGCCCAGCGTGGTAGTAGATACCCATGTGAAGCGGATTTCCAGGCGGCTGGGACTGACAAAAGAAGAAGACCCGGTGAAGATCGAGTTTGATCTGATGAAGGCGCTGCCAAAGGACCACTGGATTTTGTATAATATTCAGATCATTACCTTTGGCCGGCAGATTTGCTTTGCCCGCAGTCCTAAATGCGAAGAGTGCTTTCTGACAGACTATTGTAAGGAATACAAGGCACAGACCAAGAAGAAAAAGGGGAAAGACATATGATAGATTCCTATGTGGCCCTGGACCTGGAAACCACAGGGCTGTATCCTTCCACAGACCGGATCCTGGAAATCGGAGCTGTGAAGGTGGTGGAAGGAAAAGAGGTGGGAACGTTGTCTGTCCTGGTAAATCCGGGAAGGCAGGTTTCCGAACATATTACCCGGCTGACGGGGATCACGGATGAAATGGCCCTAGGCGGCATGGTTTATGAAGAGGCGGTGCACCAGCTGGTGGAGTTTTGCGGAGACCTTCCGCTTTTGGGGCACAATATTCTGTTTGACTACAGCTTTGTGAAGCAGGCAGCTGTAAATCAGAAGCTGGTGTTTGAAAAGAAAGGCGTGGATACATTGAAAATCGCCAGAAGGCTGCTGCCGGAGCTGGAGCACCGCACATTGGAATATCTGTGTGCCTATTACGGCATTGGTCAGGAGAGGCATCATCGGGCGGAGGATGACGCCCGCTCTGCCATGAGCCTGTATGAGTGCCTGCATCAGGAGTTTCCGGATTCGCCGCAGGAGTGGTTTGCTCCGGCGGCACTGGTGTACCAGGCAAAAAAGCAAAGCCCGATCACATTAGCGCAAAAAGAGTACTTGAATGATTTATTGAAATATCATATAATAGAAATACCTGTACGGGTTGAGAGCCTGACCAAAAGCGAGGCCTCCCGTATGATTGATAAAATTATTCTGGAGCACGGAAGGATTCCCGGAAGAAGACAGGGAACTTTTAGGAAAGACGCAAGGAGATAGGAGGATTCAGATGAACTTTTACAGCAAGAAAAGCAAAAAAATCATGTCTACCATCATTATAGTAATCGTAGTTTTAGCGATGGTAATTCCTGTACTGGCTTACGCACTCTGATTTCAGGCAGGAAGATCAGACTGGAAGCGCGGACAGAAGGAGAGGACGTTTATGAAAAAATTCGGTTGGCTGCGGGGCTTGGTGCTGTGCAGTATTCTGTTTCTGAGCCCAGGGCTCGGAGCGGAGGCCAAAGAGGAAGCGGTGATCCATCAGGGCGTATACCTTGATGAAGTGGACGTGTCCGGAAAGACCATAGAAGAAGCCGGCAAAGCGCTGGAGGATTTTACAAAGACGCTGGGCCGGGAGACTCTGACACTTCAGATTGAAGAAAATGAAGTGGAGGTACAGCTTGCTGACCTGGGCTTGCAGTGTGCAAATCCCCAGATCGTGGAGGATGCCCTGGGCCTTGGAAGAAGCGGAAACATCATCAAGCGCTTCAAGGAACAAAAGCAGCTGGAAAAAAGCAGTAAGGTACTGGAGCTGGAGTGGACGGTAGATGCCGAAGCAACAGCTCAGTTTGTTGAGGAAAAATGTATCGAGTTTGATGTGGCTGCAGAGAACGCAGGGCTTGTCCGGGAGAACGGTGAGTTCACGGTTGTGGAAGGAAAAGCCGGTGTCAAGCTGGATGTAGAAGGCGCAAAAGAGGCCATTGCAAAGTTCGTAGAGCAGGATTGGCAGCAGGAGTCTGCAGCAGTGGTGCTGCCCACAGAAGTGGCCGAGGCCAGAGGAACGGCGGAAGAATTGGCAAAGGTAAAGGATGAGCTGGGAACATTTACCACCAGCTATGCCACATCCAACAGCAACCGTTCCCAAAATGTGGCAAACGGAGCGGCGCTGATCAACGGAATCGTATTGTATCCGGGAGAGACTTTCTCTACATATCAGGTAGTGGCTCCCTTTACTGTGGCAAACGGATATGCCATGGCGGGTTCCTATGCAAACGGAAGACTGGTAGACAGTATGGGCGGAGGCATTTGCCAGGTTTCTACCACCCTGTACAACGCAGTTCTTTTGGCTGAGCTGGAAATCGTGGAGCGGGATAATCACTCCATGACCGTAAGCTATGTGGATCCGGCGGCAGATGCAGTAATTGCAGGAACGGTAAAGGATTTCAAGTTTAAGAATAATACCGACACCCCCATTTATATTGAGGGTATTACCGAAAACAAACGGGTTACATTTACCATTTACGGAGAAGAGACCCGTCCGGCGAATCGTGAAGTAAAGTATACCAGCGTGACCTTAAGTACCACAGAGCCGGGATTCCGGATCGTGGCAGACCCGGGTCAGGTTATCGGTATCTTTCATACAGAGAGTGCCCACAGAGGTGTTGTGGCGGAGCTTTACAAGCATGTGTATGAAGACGGCGTGGAAGTCAGCAAGGAATTGGTAAACAAGAGCAAATATAAGGCATCTCCCCGGACACTTACTGTAGGTGTGGCAGGAGATCCGGCCCTTTCCGCAGAGATTCAGGCGGCTGTTGCAACACAGGATGAGGCTGCCGTAAGAGCGGTAGTTGCTTCTTGCCTTGCAAGAATGCAGTAAGGTTGGACAAAAGCCATGAAAATAGGAAAAGTATCAGAGACCATATTAAAGCGGGCTATTTTAAAACAGATTCGTACCACCCGGGATGAGGTGGTACTGGGAGCCGGCGTAGGTGAGGATTGTGCAGTGATGCAGCTGGAGCCGGATGAGGTGTTTGTGATTTCCACAGATCCTATTACGGGGACAGTAAAAGATATCGGCACCCTTGCCATTCAGATCACAGCCAATGATTTGGCCAGCAGCGGCGCAGAGCCGGTGGGGGTCATGCTGACTGTGCTGCTTCCGGAGCAGATTGAAGAGGCAGATATCCGGGAGATGATGTCCCAGGTAGAAGCCGCCTGTGAGAAATTCCATGTGCAGGTCATGGGCGGACATACCGAGGTGACCCGGGCAGTAAATCAGCCGGTCATCAGTGTGACCGGTGTGGGCAAGGTGAAAAAGGACCGTATGGTCAGCACAGCCGGAGCTAAGCCTGGTCAGGACATTCTGGTGACCAAATGGCTGGGTATTGAAGGCACTGCCATCATTGCAAAAGAAAAGGAAGAGCAGCTTTTGACCCGTTTTTCCAAGAGTTTTGTGGAAACGGCCAAAGGATTTGCGGATTACATATCGGTTATACCGGACGCGGCAGTGGCCATGGAGCATGGTGTCAGTGCCATGCATGATGTGACAGAGGGTGGTATTTACGGAGCGCTCTGGGAACTGGCAGAGGCTTCCGGCATTGGTCTGGAGATTGATTTAAAGGCCATTCCGTTCCGTCAGGAGACCATTGAGATCTGTGAGTATCTGGGTTTGAACCCCTACTACCTGATTTCCAGTGGTACCATGCTGATCGCCACCGACAGGGGGCATGACCTGGTGCGGGAGCTGGAAAAAGCAGGAATTCCGGCGGCAGTCATCGGAAAAGCCACCACAGGTCCGGCCAGACGGATTCGGAACGGAGAGGACGAGGCCTTTCTGGAAAGACCCAGGACCGACGAGTTATATAAGATTTATGAGAACTAACCATAAATAAAAAAACAATAAAGAAGAAGGGAAGTTGATGATATTATGAGAAATCCATTAGCGGACAAAGTTGTTGCACTGAAACCGTCAGGTATTCGTAAATTCTTTGACGTGGCAAACGAGATGAAGGATGCCATTTCCTTGGGAGTAGGCGAGCCTGATTTTGACACACCCTGGCACATCCGGGAAAAAGGTATTGAGTCTCTGGAAAAAGGTAAGACCTTCTACACCTCTAACGCAGGTTTGAAAGAGCTGAGAGAAGAGATCGCTCGTTATATGGAGCGTAAACTGGGACTGACCTATCAGCCCATGCAGGAGGTTCTGATCACTGTAGGCGGCAGCGAAGCTATCGATGCGGCTATGCGTGCCATGCTGAACCCGGGTGAGGAAGTTCTGATTCCCCAGCCCAGCTACGTAGCTTACGAGCCCTGTGCAATTCTGGCAGGAGGAAAGCCGGTTATTATCGAGCTGAAGGCAGAGGACGAGTTTCGTCTGACCGCAAAACAGCTGGAGGATGCAATTACTGACAAGACCAAACTGCTGGTACTGCCCTTCCCCAACAACCCCACCGGAGCTATCATGGAGAAAGCTGACCTGGAGGCAATTGCCAAGGTTGTTATTGAAAAAGACATTTTTGTGATCTCTGACGAGATTTATGCAGAGCTGAGCTACAAGGGAGAGCATGTTTCTATCGCAAGTCTGCCGGGCATGCAGGAAAGAACCATTATCATCAACGGTTTCTCTAAAGCATATGCAATGACCGGATGGCGTCTGGGATACGCTTGCGGACCCAAGGAAATCCTGGCCCAGATGACCAAGATCCACCAGTTCGCGATCATGTGCGCACCCACCACCAGCCAGTATGCAGCGATCGAGGCTCTGGCAAACGGAGATGAGGATGTGGCTATGATGCGTGCATCTTACAACGAGAGAAGAGAGTTCCTGATGAAGACCTTTAAGGAAATGGGTCTGGAATGCTTCGAGCCCTTCGGTGCATTCTATGTATTCCCCTGCATCAAGGAATTCGGCATGACTTCTGAAGAGTTTGCATTCCGTTTCCTGGAGGAGGAGAAGGTTGCAGTTGTTCCGGGAACCGCTTTTGGTGACTGCGGCGAAGGCTTCCTGCGGATTTCCTACGCATACTCTATCGAGAACCTGCAGAATGCTATGGAGCGTATGGCACGCTTTATTGCGAAACTGCGTCAGGAGAAAAAAGAAGCATAAGATGGCATTTAATATTGTCTTATTTGAACCGGAGATTCCGGCAAATACCGGAAACATCGGAAGGACCTGCGTGGCTACAGGCACCAGACTCCATCTCATCGAGCCTTTGGGCTTCCGCCTGAATGAAAAAGAGATCAAGCGGGCGGGTATGGATTACTGGAAGGACCTGGATGTGACCAGATATATCAATTTTGAAGATTTCCTGGAGAAAAATCCGGAACCGAAGATTTATATGGCAACCACCAAAGGCCGGCACATCTACTCAGATGTAGCCTTTGAGGAGGACTGCTACATCATGTTTGGAAAAGAGAGCGGCGGGATCCCGGAAGAGATTCTGCTGCAGCATCCAAATGAAGCCATTCGCATTCCCATGATGGGTGAGACACGTTCTCTGAACCTGTCAAACTCTGTGGCGATTGTGTTATACGAAGCTCTGCGGCAGCATGGATTTGCCCATATGAAAACCGAGGGCCAGCTGACGAAATATCAGTGGTAAGGAGTCCCTGCGGCGCAGGCGGAATGTACAAAAGGAGGTACTCGTGGTAAAGAAACGGGGAAGAAAAATACTATATAGCTTTTTGAGTCTTCTGCTGGTTTGCGCCATGGGTATTACCAGTTTTGCTACTGCTGACATTGATAAAGAGATCGATCAGCAGGAAGAGGAAATTAAAAGAACAGAGGAAGAAATTTCTGAGACTGAGAAAAAGCAGGAAAAGCTGGAACAGGCCAAGGCAGAAATGGAAGCCTACCTGGCTGACTTAAACAAGCAGTACAGCAGTATTTCTGCCCAGGTGGCGGACCTGGAGCAGCAGATTACAGACAAAGCGGCAGAAATCCTTCAGACACAAGCAGATTTAGAGGCGGCTCAGGCCACCGCAGATCAGCAGTATGAAGACATGAAGGTTCGGATCCAGTACATGTACGAGAACCCTCAGGCCAGTTTCTGGGAGCTGCTTCTGGTAGAAGGAAGTTTTGCAGAGGCGCTGACTCGTGCGGTCAACATTGCCAATCTGGTGGAATATGACGACCAGAAGATGGAGGAATACATAACCACCAGGGAAATGATCGCGGATAAGGAGATACAGCTGCAGGGAGAGAAGGAAGCCCTGGACGAGCTGTACACCCAGATAACGGGCAAGCAGAAAGAGGTAGAAGAACTGGCTGACAGTGCAAAGAGCCAGATCAACAAGCACATGGATGAGATATCCCAAGCACAGGCTGAGCTGGATGGAAAGGAAAATACCCTGGCCAACCAAAAGGCAGTGCTGGAAGAATTGATTGCCGAGAAGAAGCGGATCGAGGCAGAGCTGGAAGCAGAGAAGATGGAGGAGATCCAGGGTTCTCTGGGCAGTGATGTGACCGGTCAGCGGAAGACGGAGCTGGAGTACGTACAGTATGAGGCGTACAATGCTACAGAGGAAGAGATTACCGCGCTGGCGGTTTTGATCTACTGTGAGGCGGCCAATCAGGGAGATGAGGGCCGGCTGGCTGTAGGCGCGGTGGTTATGAACCGAATCCGAGACTCCAGATTCAAGCAGTATGACATCATGAGTGTCATTCGTTCGCCGGGACAGTTTTCTCCGGTGACATCAGGCCGATTTGATCTGATCCTCAGCCAGTCCCTGGGGTCTGTGCCGGAGGCTTGTTATGTAGCGGCTCGCAGAGCCATTGCGGGAGAATGTAATGTGGGCAATCGGACCTTCTTCCGTACCTATAGAAATTACCCCAATCTGAGCGGCCTGGTAATCGGAGATCACATTTTCTCTTACACCTGGAATTACTCATCACTGTAAAGTTTGGGGCCATATGACCGGCAAAAAACTTGGAAAAAAGTGAAAAAAGTGCTGGACAAACAAAATTAGTTATGATAGTATAGTCTATGCTGACGGTGTGCGTCAGCATATCGATGCGTGGCTCAGCTTGGTAGAGCGCTGCGTTCGGGACGCAGAGGTCGCAGGTTCAAATCCTGTCGCATCGACTCCTTGGCAGGGGCGCCGCTAATTCTTATATCGAAAGGATTAGCGGTCTTTTTTTGTTTTTAAAAGGCGGTTTTGTATTTCCAGTGGAAAAATCCAGGAAAGTATGATATGATATAAAGAACTGGGAAACTACGGTTAAAAATAGGAGCAATAGTGCGATATGAAGAATAAAATTCACTTAAAAGGACAGATGGGAGCATATATGCGTTGGCCGGCGATTTTGCTCGCCCTGCTGGTTTTGATGAATGGAGTGATTTATGCTATATCTGTACCTGCCGGCGGGTGTATGAGTGCTTTTCTGGTGCTTTATTTGGCGGCAGTTATCTTGATTTATATGAACTATAGGAAACAGATCTATCGTGAACTGATTTCTTTTGCTGCCCAGTATGGTCAGGTGCAGGGAAAGCTGCTCAAAGAGCTGAAGATTCCTTATGCGCTGCTGGGTGCAGACGGCAAGGTGATTTGGGGAAATCGTGCTTTTTTAAAGCTGACAGCCACAGAGAAGAAGGAGCATAAGTCCGTCTTTCATCTGTTTCCGGAGATGGAGCGGGATATCATTTCCCAGGCAGAAGAGCAGCAGAAGGCTTCCACTCATATTTGCCATGAGGAGCGGGATTACCAGGTGGATATTGATCGGATTTCCATTGATGAAGCTATCAGGAACAGTGATCTGCTGGATGCGGAAGAAGGAATGGGCCATCTGCTGGTAATGTACCTGTTTGATGAGACTGAGATCAACCGTTATATCCGGGAAAATAAAGAGCAGCGCCTGGTAGCAGGCTTGATTTACATTGACAACTACGAAGAGGTTCTGGAAAATGTGGAGGAGGTGCGCAGTTCTCTGCTGGTAGCTCTCGTTGACCGGAAAATCAATAAATATATTTCAACCATAAACGGCATTGTAAAGAAGCTGGAAAAGGATAAATATTTTGTGGCGGTGAAGGAAAAGGATCTGCCTGCCATGCGGGAGAGTAAGTTTGAGCTTCTGCAGGATGTAAAGACTGTCAATATCGGAAATGAAATTGCAGTGACATTGAGTATTGGGCTTGGTGTGGGCGGTAATACCTACAGTGAGAATTATGAGTATGCCCGTACCGCCATTGAACTGGCGCTGGCCAGAGGCGGAGATCAGGCAGTGGTGAAAGAGCGGGAGCATATTTCCTACTACGGCGGCAAGACCCAGCAGGTGGAAAAGACCACCCGTGTAAAGGCTCGTGTAAAAGCCCATGCCTTGCGTGAGTTTATCGAGAGCAAGGATAAGGTCATTGTCATGGGCCACAAGATGACAGATGTGGACTCTTTTGGTGCGGCTATCGGTATTTATCGGGCGGCCAAAGTACTGGGCAAACGTGCTTATATCGTGCTGAACGAAGTGACCAGTTCCGTGCGTCCCATGAAGGACAGCTTTACGGATAATCCTGCCTATGAACCGGATATGTTCCTGACCAGTGCCCAGGCCCTGGATATGGTGGACCGGCAGACGGTAGTGGTGGTAGTGGATGTCAACCGCCCCAGCTATACAGAATGCAGTGAGCTTTTGAACAGAACACCTACCATTGTAGTGTTGGACCATCACCGCCAGACAAATGAGCGGATTGAAAATGCAGTGTTGTCCTACATTGAGCCCTATGCGTCCTCTGCATGCGAGATGGTTGCGGAGATTCTGCAATATTTTGATGAGGGCCTGAAGATTAAAGCCATCGAGGCAGACTGCCTGTATGCAGGTATTGTGATCGATACGGATAACTTTACCAGCAAGACGGGTGTGCGGACCTTTGAGGCGGCAGCGTTCCTTCGCCGCAGCGGAGCGGACATTACTCGTGTACGTAAGATGTTCCGGAATGATATGCGGTCTCAGAAGGCAAGAGCAGAAGTGGTTTGTCATGCGGAGCTCTATGAAGGATTTGCTATTTCCATCTGTCCCAATGAGAATCTGGAAAGCCCGACTATCGTAGGTGCCCAGGCAGCTAACGAGCTGTTGAACATTGTAGGAGTGAAGGGGTCTATTGTGCTGACAGAATATATGCACCGCACGTATGTAAGTGCTCGTTCAATTGATGAGGTGAATGTACAGGTGCTGATGGAGCGTATGGGCGGAGGCGGCCATATGAGTATGGCGGGAGCCCAGCTGGAATGCGGCGCAGAAGAGGCCATGGAAATTGTAAAACATACCATTGACAAAATGATTGAGGAAGGTGACTTGTAATGAAGGTAATTTTAATAGAAGATGTAAAATCTCTGGGAAAGAAGGGCGAGATTGTCAATGTAAATGACGGCTATGCCCGGAATTTCATCCTGGCAAAGAAGCTGGGCTTGGAGGCAAGCCCCAAGAACCTGAATGACCTGAAGCTGAAAAAGGCCAATGAAGAGAAGGTGGCAAAGGAACTTCATGAGGAAGCTGTCGCTTTTGCAGAGCAGCTGTCCAGGATGGAAGTGAAGGTGTCCATCAAGGCCGGCGAGGGCGGCAAGCTGTTTGGCTCCATCTCTTCCAAGGAGATCGCAGAGGCAGCCCAGAAGCAGCTGGGCGTGGATATTGACAAAAAGAAAATGCAGCTGCCCAGCCCCATCAAGGCTGTGGGAACTCATATGGTGCCCATTAAGCTGCATCCCAAGGTAACTGCACAGCTGAAGGTGATCGTAAGCGAAGCATAGTTTTAGGGAGCGCGGGCTTCCCGAGAGAAAAGATACGATAGTACAGGAGAGAAAAGAGGAGAAGGGATGGAAGAGGCTATCATTAAACGGGTGATGCCCCATAGCGTAGAGGCGGAGCAGTCGGTCATTGGTGCCATGATCATGGACCGGGAAGCCATTATGATTGCTTCTGAAATTATTACCTCTGAGGATTTTTATCAGAAACAGTACGCGGTGGTGTTTGAGGCCATGGTGGAGCTGTTCAATGAAGATAAACCGGTGGATCTGGTAACCCTGCAGGACCGTCTGCGTGCAAAGGATGTACCTGCGGAAATCAGCAGCATGGAATTTGTGCGGGACCTGCTGGAGCGGGTGCCCACATCTGCCAATGTAAAATATTACGCCAACATGGTGGCAGCCTACTCCACCAAGCGTAAGCTCATCCGTCTCAATGACGAGATTTCCAACATGTGCTATGAAGGAACGGAGCCTTTGGAAACGGTGCTGGAGCAGACGGAGAAGAAGATTTTTGATCTGGTGCAGCGGCGCAATGGCGGGGAGTTCGTACCGATTAAGCAGGTTGTACTGAATGCCTTAAATAAGATTGAAATCGCTTCCCGGACCAAGGGAAATGTGACCGGTCTGGCCACAGGCTTCCGGGATCTGGACTATCAGACAGCCGGCCTGCAGCCGTCGGATCTGATCTTGATCGCGGCACGCCCTTCTATGGGAAAGACTGCTTTCGTATTGAACATTGCCCAGTATATGGCCTTTCGCAGCAATCAGACCGTGGCGATCTTCAGCCTGGAAATGTCAAAGGAGCAGCTGGTAAACCGTCTCCTTTCCATGGAGTCCGGTGTGGATGCCCAGAAGCTTCGTAACGGCAACCTGGCTGACAGCGACTGGGAGCGCCTGGTGGAAGGCGCCGAGGGTGTGGCCCGTTCCAACCTGATCATTGATGATACGCCGGGTATTTCCCTGGCAGAGCTGCGCTCCAAGTGCAGAAAATATAAGCTGGAAAACAATCTGCAGATCGTTATGATCGACTACCTGCAGCTCATGTCCGGAAGCGGACGGGGATCTGACTCCCGCCAGCAGGAGATTTCCGATATCTCCCGTGGCCTGAAGAGCCTGGCCCGTGAACTGAATGTGCCGGTGGTGGCACTGTCCCAGCTGAGCCGTGCGGTAGAGCAGCGGCCCGAGCATAGACCGATGCTTTCCGACCTGCGTGAGTCCGGAGCCATCGAGCAGGATGCGGACGTGGTAATGTTCATCTATCGTGATTCCTATTACAACAAAGACAGCGAGAACAAGGACCTGGCAGAAATTATTGTGGCAAAACAGAGAAACGGCCCCATCGGTACTGTTAATCTGCTGTGGATGCCCGAGTTTACGACCTTCAAGAACTTTACGGCAGAGAAGCTTCCGCCGCGGTAATGAGTATGTATATGATTCCCATGTTGATCTTTACAATCATCTTTGCAAGAATGTTTTCAAGTTATAGCAGCAGGAATCCCTTTGGCTCGTATATCGTGATCAAAAACAGGCTTTGGGCAAAAGTTTTAATAGATGCATATGATTTTGGCGATTATTTTATTTGTCAGCATAGCCAGTGGTGTGATAATGCTTTTAGAATAAATGCAAATCCGCTCGGGAATTGTCGAAATAATTGTAAAAAATTTACAATTATTTCCTTGTGCCAGGGGACAAGCCGTGCTATAATTCCAATATGGAAAAAATTTACATATTGGAGGGATGCGCATGAGCGACATTCGTTATATGATTTCCGATGCATCCAAGCTGGTAGATGTGGAAGCGCATGTTCTTCGTTACTGGGAAGAGGAGCTGGAGCTTTCCATTTCGCGTAATGAGATGGGGCATCGCTATTATACAGAAGAGGACATACGGCTTTTTAAACATATAAAAGAACTAAAGGAACAAGGCGTGCAGTTGAAGGCCATTAAGAGTATTCTGCCGGAGCTTGGCAAAGGAGATTTGCAGATCAGCGGTCTGGTGGCCCGGATGGACCGCAGTGCGCTGGTGCAGGGAACGGACCCGGAAGAAAAAATGCTTCAGTTCCAGACCATTATGAGCAGGCTCATATCGGAGGCCCTGGAGGACAACACAGAGCAGCTGGGCAAGGAAATCAGTGTACAGGTCAGTGACCATGTGATCAAGGAAATGGATTATCTCATGCGGGTGAGAGAAGAGAGGGAGGATGAGCGGTTCAAAAAACTGGACGAGTCTATCCGCAACTCCCAGAGAGCCAGAAAGCAGATGGCCCTGTTCAAGCAGGAAGAAGAAAAGAAAAAGGTGGGATTTTTCAGACAGAAAAAGAGACAGACCGTATAGGCCTGTCTCTTTTGATATCCACATTATTCTGCGCTGATAGCACCGCTGGGACATTCAGCTTCGCAGGTGCCGCAATCTAAGCAAGCGTCTGCGTCAATAACGTATTTTCCATCGCCTTCGCTGATAGCTTCTGCGGGACAAACGTCTGCACAGGAACCGCAGCTTACACAATCTTCACCAATTACATATGCCATGATAATATCCTCCTTATAAATTCTCGTTCTGGCCTATATGACCTTGGCTCTATTTTAATATAAAAGAATCCAATATACAAGTGAAAAATTTAGAAAATTATCTATATAATTCCTTGCAAAACACTGGGAATTCGCTTATAATGGGACTTGCACAAAAGCAAAGAACGGCACGACCGGCTTTCGGCGCGCCAAAACAAGGATAGATAGAAGGAGGTTCCCTTATTATGGCAAAGATCACAAAGGACATGCTGATTGGTCAGCTGCTGCAGATTGATCCCAATGTTGCAGCTATTCTCATGCGTGAAGGTATGCACTGTGTTGGATGCCCGTCTTCTCAGATGGAGAGTCTGGAAGAGGCTGCTATGGTTCATGGCATGGATGCAGATGTTTTGGTTGCAAGACTGAATAACTTCCTGGGACTGGAGTAAGAAACAGACAAGGGGACTGCCGTTGGATTTTCCAGCGGCAGTTTTTACGTTATACAAAATTTACATAGATTGTTCATAAAAAATTAAGACATTTTTTTTCCAGTTCTGTGCTATACTGTAGAAAATCACTGAAGTGCAGACAAAGGAGAAATGATCGATGGGAACAAAACGGGAATTCACTTATGACTCCATGGATGGAAAGACCAAGGTCCATGCCATTGAGTGGAAACCTGAGGGGGAAGAGATTGCAGGAGTGCTGCAGATGGTACATGGAATGACGGAATACATAGACCGCTACGATGCCTTTGCGCGTTTTTTGACGGAGAAGGGCTTTGTGGTGGTGGGGCATGACCATCTGGGACATGGCCGCACGGCCGCATCTGCGGAGGACTATGGATATTTCCACGAAACGGACGGAAATACCATGCTGCTGGCGGATATAGATCGGTTGAGAAAGCTAACACAGGAACAGTATCCGGACGCGCCCTATTTTGTTCTGGGACACAGTATGGGCTCTTTTTTGATTCGCCAGTATTTGTGTATCCATGGAGAAGGCCTGGCCGGTGCGGTTGTTATGGGTACGGGTGCGCAGCCCATGGCAATATTAAAGCTGGGGCAGATGGTGTGTAAGCTGCAGGCAAAGATTTCCGGCTGGCGATGTCGCAGCAAGCTGGTGTATGGGATGGCTTTCGGCAGTTACAACAAGCGCTTTCAGCCGGCGAGAACGCCGTACGACTGGCTGACAAAGGATACCGAGATCGTGGATGCCTATGCGGCCAGTGAGTGGTGCACCTTCCGCTTTACCTTAAATGGATATTACAATTTGTTCCGGAGCATCCAGCAGGCCTCCTTAAAAGAAAATCTGGAGAAGATGCCTAAGGAATTGCCGGTGCTCTTTGTGTCAGGTGCAAAAGACCCGGTGGGCAATTTCGGAAAAGGCGTGGAGCAGGTCCGCAAGCAGTTTGAGGAAGCGGGCATGAAGGACCTGACCTGGATCCTCTATGAGGACGACCGCCACGAGATTTTAAATGAAACAGACCGGGAAAAAGTTTATCAGGATATTTACGCATGGCTGTATGTGCGGATGCAGGATTTGATCAAATAAAAATGGCGGGGCAAGCGGGAGCGCTGCCCTGTTTTTGCTTTTAGTAAAACGCAGGACGTTTTGGAAGAATTGGCGGGAAAATGTTGAAAAGGAAACGCCCAGGCATTATAATGAAAGATAAGTGAAAAAACAAATCTTCCAATATAAAGAGATTGAGAGACAGGGATCAGGAAACATGAGAAAGCGAAGAAATCGAATAATCAGCCTGCTGTGCGCAGCGGTGATGCTTGCGGGTGCTGCAGTCATACCGGCAGAGGCAACAGAGGCCATTGAATATACAACCTTGGCAGAAGTGCCGATGATAGAAGGCACCCTGCCCGTCTGGGAAGACGGAGACGTAGTTGGCTTTATCGGAGACAGTATCACCCATGCGGAGTACTGCGCCATCAGCTATGTGGAAGTTCTTTATGATTATTATCTGAGCCATTATCCGGAAAAGGAAGTGGAGTTCCGGAACTTGGGCGTTGCATGCTTTAAAGCCAGTCATATTTTGGATATTTACCATAGAGACCAGGCTTTTGAGGGGATCAATAAGGCAGTTATCATGCTGGGCATGAATGAGGCTTTAAGAAAGGATACGCTGGAGACCTACATCACCAACATGGAAAAGATCATCAGTCTGCTGAAGGAGGATGGGTTGACAGGAGAGGACATTATTGTGCTTTCGCCGACTCCTTATGATGAGACCTGTAACGCCAATTTTGATTCAAAAGGAAATATGCTCAAAGCGTGCAATGGCGCATTGACTGAGTTTACCCGGGCCCTTTCAGTGAAGACTCAGGAATGGGGCGTGTATTTTCTGGATCTGCATACGCCTATGCAGAAGATAACGGAGGAAATCCAGAAGGAGAGTAAAAACAGAACGCTGACGGACTGGGACTGCATTCATCCGGATGCCCTGGGACAGCAGCTGATGGCCTATTATATTTTGCAGGCCCAGGGAGCAGACCCGGTGATTTCAGAGATTTCCATTTCAGAGGAGGGCGAAGACCGGACAAAAGAAGTGGAAGTGACCAATCTGTATCGGGGAGAGGGCGGTCTTTGCTGGGACGCGAAGTTTGAGACTCTGCCCATGGCTATTACGCCGGAATGGCTGGATTTTAATGAGCAGCTATTTGACCTGACAGAAGCTCTGTGCCAGACTCCGCTGCAGATTGAGGGGCTGGAAACAGAAACCTCCTATCATATTCTTATGGGAGGAAGTCTTCTGGGTACGTTCTCCGGACAGGAGCTGGCTGAGGGGATCAACCTGGCAGAGCTGGAAACCAATCCTCTGGAGGCGGCTATTCAGCAGGCAGAACTGGTAAATCGGGACTGGCATCTGAAATCTGCAAATTATCGCAGAATCGTACGATATTCCACTATGGCGGTGCCCACCCACACGGAAGCACAACGGCAGGAAGCCTACGATCTCTGGGTAGAGGAGGACGCACCGCTGCGCAATATGATGTATGCTATTGTGCAGGAGGCGGTGGAGAAAACCTATCGGATGGTTGTAGTGGAAGAAGGCTATTCCATAGAAAAGCTGGAAAAACAGGCAGAACGGGCAGCCAGGGAGAAGCAGAAAGAGACAGAGAACCTGGAGGATGAAGCCGAAGAGAAACCGGAACAGGAGTCAGGCGGGTTCTGGAAGAGCTTTTTCAAAGAGGTGCTGATCGTAATAGGAGCCGCGGCCGGCGTGTTTGTATTGGTGCTGGGCGCAGCAGTGGTCATTTCCAAGATCCGCAGAAGGCGGAAAAGAGGCCGCAGAAGAAAATAAGAAATAAAACCGGCGCAGGCCCTGAACTATGCGGGCAGACACCGGAAAAATAAAACAGAAAAAAGTGGTAGGAGGCAAAAACTATGTTAAAAGGAATTCCGCAAATTTTATCCCCGGAGCTGTTGAAGGTGCTGTGTGAAATGGGGCACAGTGACAGACTGGTTATTTCTGATGGAAATTTCCCGTCAGAGAGCATGGGAAAGGACGCGATCGTGATCCGCTGTGACGGACATGGGGTACCGGAACTGCTGGATGCGATCTTAAAAGTGTTCCCCCTGGACACCTATGTGGAGAAGCCGGTAAATCTCATGGAAGTAATGCCGGGTGATGATGTGGAGACACCCATCTGGGATACCTACAAAGAGATCATTTCCAAATATGATGGCAGAGGAGCAGACTGCGTAGGCAATATTGAGCGGTTCGCATTTTATGAGGAAGCAAAGAAGGTATATGCGATCATCGCTACCAGCGAGAAGGCCCTGTATGCAAATATCATGCTGCAGAAGGGTGTTGTAGTAGAATAAGTTCAGGCAAGAGAACAGGAAAGCAGCAGCGGCGGATGGAGACATCCGCCGCAGTCGTTTTCTGTCGCATAAAAGAATATTAAGAAATTTTTTCATGGATTTTTCACAATTCCTGTGTATAATAGAGTCTGTAAACAAAAAGGGTAGACTCGATGGGAGGACAAGATGAAAAAGATTTTGCTTATCGTGATGACAATGGCATTATCACTGGGATTGTTATATGGCTGCAGTAAAAAGGAGCCGGTAAATGCGCCGACTTCAGACGAGAAGGTACAGCCGCAAAAGGAACCGGAGAAAAAGCCGGAAGATACACAGGAAACAGAGAAAGAGGAAGAGCAGGAAGCTGTGTCTGAGGAGAAAAAGCAGCTTTTGGCAAATAACATCGATTATTTGTCTGCAGAGGGCATTCAGGTGCCTGAGGGCGCTGTCATAGCCATGGTGGGCAAGGATTCCAAGTCTTCTTATTGGAAACAATTGAAGAAAGGCGCGGAGGCTGCCATTGCAGATCTAAATGCGGCGCTTTCTTATACGGGAAACAAGAAGGTGCAGTTGCTGTACGATGCGCCGGAGAATGAGGATATTGAGGAGCAGGTGGACATTATTGATCAGTTGCTGGACAAGAATCCTACGGTGCTTTGTGTCAGCTTTGTGGATTCCCAGTCCGGCCGGACGCAGCTGGAGCTGGCAGATGCCAACGGAGTCCCTGTACTGGCAATGGACTCCGGTGTGGAAAATGATTTGATTCGATGTGACGTTCAGACGGATAATCTGATGGCAGGCGTGGAGGCGTCCATGCGTTTCTTTGCGGAGATTGGAAGAACCGGTAAGATTGCTGTACTGGTGCAGAGTGAAACATCTGAGTCAGGCATTGACCGGGCCAGCGGTGTTTCCGGAGCTATCGCACTGCAGTCTGCATATCCGGGCGTGCAGCTGGCGGAAGTGATCTACATGCAGAAGGATGATGCAAGGACCCTGGAAGAGATTCAGAGGGTGGTTTCGGAGAATCCGGATCTGACGGGTATCCTTGCCACGAACCAGAAAACCACAGAATTTTTGCTGAATGTGTGGGATGAGGTGCAGCCGGCAGAGGGCCAGGAAGTGAAACTGGCCGGATTTGATGCGGGCGAAAAAATATTGGAAGCCCTGGAGAACGGAAGTCTTGCAGGCACTATGGTTCAGGATCCCTATACGATGGGTTATGCGACAGTGATAGCGTCAGCCAGAGAAGCGGCAGATATGGAAAATGCGGCTCAGGTGTTTACGGATTGCTGCTGGGTAAACCTGGACAACCTGGAAGAGGCAGATATTCAGGCAGTGATTTATGAATAGACAAGAGTCATAAAAGATAAAGACAGGAGAAAAAACGCTCCTGTCTTTATTGTTGCAGCTATTTGTCTGATCGGGGCTTTTCGCTGGAAACTTCCGGGTGGAAGAACTGATACTGAATGGCTTCGTTGACGCCTGTGGACATAACGGCTATGAGAATGTTGCCGCCATCCAGATACCATACCTGGCCTTTGGCCCCTGTCTGCTGGGAACCAAATCCGCTTTCGCCATAGGAAGAGGTGGTTTCCTCGACCAGAAGTTCATATACGTGCTCCAAATCCTCGCCGGATTCCGGAATGTATAACCAGGCCATGCTCATAAGCTTATCTTCACTGTCAAAAATATATTTGATGGTTCCTTCCATGCCCTGATATTCCTTGGAATATTCATAAGTGGTGCCCTGGTAGATGGAGTCATAAGAATTGATGAGCTCGCCCTCTGCAGCCTGGATCTCTTCCAGAGTATTTTCCCAGGTCATCCCGGTAAAGGGACATGTGACCTCTTTTTTTGTAGCGCATCCATGGAAAGTAGAAAGGCAAAGAACCGAAATTAAAACAAGACAAAAAGATTTTTTCCTATAATTCATAAGAACCTCCAAATGCGGTTTTTTGTATTATACAACAAATATCAGGCAAAAGAAATAAAAAAGTTTGGACTGTAAAATATTGCATGCGGTTTTTGTGCAAAATGCACAAAAACTGATTTAAATTTGGGCTGAAATGTAAAAAATAGTAAATGGGATGGTTGACTAGCAGGGGAATTAATAGTATAATATGTGGTACAGACCGGAGAGTAAATAGGGAGGAATGGTAAAAGTGGAAAAAATAAAACAAAACGCATTTGTGAAGAAAGTGGGCTTTAACAGAATTGTCCTGGTATTCGTAATGCTCCTGATGTATGTTGCATTCGGACTTATGACCAAGGGCAATTTCTTTGGAATGACCCGTATCTTAAATATTCTTAACTATGCATATTTCCTGGGATTTCTTTCTTTGGGAGTTACATTCGTTATTGCAACAGGAGGAATTGATTTTTCAATTGGTCCTGTAATGTTCTGTTGTTCTTTGGTGTCGGGCTTCTGTCTGACCAACTACGGTGTGCCCATGGTTCCCAGCTTGATCATGAGTATTTTGATCGGAACCGTATTCGGTTTGTTTAATGGATACCTGGTATCCTTCTGGAAAGTGCCGCCTTTCATTGTATCCATGGCAAGTATGAATATTGCCAAAGGTATTGCAGCGGTATTTACCAAGACCAGATCTGTAAGCTGGCCGCAGTCTTCCGCAGCAGACGGCTGGTACAGAAATGTGATCCGTATGGGAAATATTCCTACCGGACTTGTTATTTTCCTGGTTGTTGCCATTGTCTGTGCGATGATTTTGAATAAGACAAAAGCCGGACGTTACATTCTGTGTATCGGAAGCAACGAAGAGGCTGTCAGACTTTCTGGTGTTGATGTTAAGAAGTGGAAGATGTTAGCTTACATAATTTGCGGAACATTAGTTGGTATTGCTTCTATTTTCTTCGTGGCAGCATACACAACCGTACAGCCGGGATACGGCGACCAGTATAACAACGAAGCCATTGCAGGCTGTGTAATGGGTGGAACCTCTATGGCCGGCGGACTTGCTTCCATCAGCGGTACCGTCATTGGTGTATTGATCATCTCTCTTTTGCAGCAGGGTATTCTTGCTCTTGGATTTACAAAGGAATATCAGTACATTATTACAGGCTTGATCGTTATTGGTGCGGTTTATGCAGACGTTTCTGCCAGACGCAGAAAGAACTAGTGAGAGTACAGAGAAAGGAATGGTAATAAAATGGGTGAGATCATTTTAACAATGAAAGATATTGACAAATCTTTCCCTGGTGTTCACGCGCTGGATCATGTGGATTTGGAAGTGAGAAAAGGCGAAGTTCTTGCGCTCATGGGAGAAAACGGTGCAGGAAAATCAACCCTGATGAAGGTGCTTACAGGTATCTACAAAAAAGATTCCGGTACGATTACATATGAAGGAAAAGAAGTAGAGTTTAAAAATACAAGGGAGGCTCAGGAAGCCGGTATTGTAATTGTGCATCAGGAGCTGAATATGCTGGGTCATCTGACTGTTGCGCAGAACCTTTTTATCGGAAGAGAGTTCAAAAAGGGTATCAAGATTGACGATAAGAAGATGAATGAAGAAGCTGCGAAGCTGTTCGAGAGACTCAATGTTGATATTGATCCTACAGAGACCATGTCAAATCTGACCGTTGGTAAGCAGCAGATGTGTGAGATCGCAAAGGCAGTTTCCTTTAATGCAAAGGTCATTATCTTCGACGAGCCTTCAGCAGCGCTTACAGAAGCAGAGATTGAAGAGATGTTCAAGATCATCCGCGACCTGAAGACAAAAGATATTGCGATGGTTTACATCTCACACCGTATGGATGAGATCAAGGTGATCACAGACCGCGTTACTGTCATGCGTGACGGCGCTTATGTAGGAACCCTGATCACAGAAGAGTGTACAAAAGAAGATATCATCAACATGATGGTAGGCCGTGTTATTTATGAAAAACCCAAGACCGAGAGCAGCGTTCCTGCGGATGCACCGGTTGTATTGAAGGTAGAGCATCTGAATGCAGGAAAGATGGTACAGGATGTAAGCTTTGAGCTTCGCAAGGGTGAGATCCTGGGCTTCTCCGGTCTGATGGGTGCGGGACGTACCGAGACAGCAAGAGCGCTGTTCGGAGCTGACCCCAAGGAGAGCGGCGATATTTATATCAATGGTAAAAAGGTTACCATTAACAGCCCGGAAGATGCAGTTAAGCATGGTATCGGTTATCTTTCCGAAGACAGAAAGAGATACGGTATCGTAGTTCAGAAGTCTGTGGCTGAAAACACAACCATGGCTTCCATGAAGGACTTTGTAAAGGGTCTGTTTATTGATAAAAAGAAAGAGGCAGAGATTGCTCAGAAGTATGTAGATGCTCTTGCAACCAAGACTCCGGGCGTAGATCAGCTGGTAGTAAACCTTTCCGGCGGAAATCAGCAGAAGGTGGTTATCGCCAAGTGGCTGACACGGGATTGTGACATTCTTATTTTCGACGAGCCTACAAGAGGTATTGACGTTGGTGCTAAGAATGAAATTTACAAGCTGATGAACAAGCTGGCAGCAGAAGGAAAATCCATTATTATGATTTCTTCCGAAATGACAGAGATTTTGCGTATGAGTGACCGTGTTGTTATCATGTGTGAAGGCAAGAAGACTGGTGAAATCGATATCTCAGAGGCAACTCAGGAAAATATCATGAATCTTGCGACGAGAGAGATCAACTAGGAGGGAGAACGAAGATGGGAAAGAAAAAAACTTTTGCTAAAATAAGTGGGCGAGAAGCAATGGTGATCGTGATTATCATTGCCATGGCTGTTGCGTTTAGTCTTCTCAGTCCTACTTTTAGAACTTATTCCACATTTGTAAGCGTACTGGATTATTCTTACTATATTTCATTGATGGCCATGGGCGTTATCTTCCCGCTGATCACAGGTGGTGTAGACCTTTCCATTGGTACCGGATTGATCTGTTACTCCCTGGTTGGAGGATATCTGGTTGTTTATCAGGATGTGCCCGTTGTGGTAGGCTTGCTGGTATGCGTAGTGTTTGGTATGCTGATTGGATTGCTTAACGGTGTTCTGGTTGCAATTATGGACCTGCCGCCTTTCCTGGCAACTCTGTGTACCTGTATGATCACCAGAGGTTTGGGACCTGCACTTTGTGGTGGCTTCGGTATCTCCTGGCCTTCTGCTCTGTCAGAGGATGGATGGTTCAGAAAGGCTTTCCGATTTACTTCAGAAAGCGGAAGGGTTATTCCCATTGGTATTGTAATGATTGTGGTGCTGGTAATTATCATGTCCTTTGTATTGAATCACACCAGAGTAGGACGATATACCATCGCAATCGGAAGTAATAAGGAAGCGACCAAGCTGGCCGGTGTAAATGTGAAGTTTTATCACATCACTGCTTATGTGATCTCCGGTTTATTTGCAGGACTTGCAGCAATTGCTTATTCTTCCACATATGTAACCATTTATCCGGGAACCGGTGCAGGCTTCGAGCTGGATGCGATCGGTGGAGCTATCGTAGGTGGTGTATCCGCAAGTGGTGGTTCAGGAACGGTTCTGGGAGCATTCCTGGGTGTTCTGGTTATCTGTCTGATGAAGATTGGTTTACCCTTTATCGGTCTGCAGGCCAACTGGCAGCAGATTTTTACCGGACTGGTATTGATTGGCGCTGTATTGGTAGATGTTATCAAGAAGAAAAAAGTGGCATAGTCCGGATGCTTGTGAGGGAAACATTTTTGTAGTATAGTGAAAGAGGTATGTAACCGAGAGGTTTCATATAAATTTAATTCCATAAGGAGGAAGAAAATGAAAAAGAAAATTTTAGCTGTAGTATTATGCTTGGCAATGGTTCTTTCCATGGCAGCATGTGCTAACACCACAGCAAACAATGACGCCGAGCAGGGCGGAGAAGAAGCATTACACTTCGAAGTTATCGTTAAGAGCTTCCAGTCTACTTACTGGCAGGCAGCTGTTAAGGGTATTGAGCAGGCTTGTGATGAGCTGGGCGTAACTGCTAACACCAATGGACCGGCAAGCGAGTCTGATATCGCTGACCAGGTTCAGATGCTGGATGATGCTATCGCAAAGAATCCGTCCGGAATCGGTCTGGCAGCTTGCGATACCGAATCTGTAATTGACTCTCTTGCAAAAGCATTAGAGGCTGGTATCCCCGTAGTTTGCTTCGATACTGGTGTTCCGAACGCTCCGGAAGGCTCCGTATACGCAACCGTAGCTA
>JAFTZF010000038.1 GCA_017464645.1 Lachnospiraceae bacterium
CAGAAGTTTCAGATACTGCTGCATCCTCAGACAGGGTCATAACATCCGCAGTTCCTGCACTGGCTGCCGCAGGTTTATTGGCTGCTGCCACAGTTTCTTCATCTAGGAAGAAACCACCGCTACGCGGTTCTCGTTGATACCAATAGATGCGATACCGCCATTTGCGTTTACCTGGGCCTCTTCCATGGTGCATGCTCTCCAGCCCATATAGTCGTTGGTTTTCAGGGTTTTTAATACCTGCCGGCAGTCGCCCTGGGGCAGGGCAACACCCATGTTCTTGAAGATCGCTCTGGCAACTGCCAGGGAATCCTTTGATTTTGCTTTCTCATCATGTTTCATGGTCCAATCAATTACATTTTTATACTGTTTTCCGTTCATTAAATTTTCCTCCTTTACCACATGCATGCAAGGACCTTTTCATCTCTTGCATAAACATCTTCTACTACAAATTTATCAAATACTGTTTTGCCGCAAGCCCACAGGTGCATATCCTCAGGCTGCAGGGCAGACGGACAATAGGGCTCCCATTTTGCAGGTACTCCTGCCCGTTTGGGTTCCGTCGCGCCATACATAGCCCTTGCCTCATTTGTGGACGTAATAAACTGCACATAATGGCTGCACTGACGGTCAAAATTAAAGTTTTTGGACGAATCGGTGTTGCCGATAAATCCCGGCACATAACCGTAGAAGGATAGAACTCGTCCAAACGTGATCATCCAGTTGTGGTTAATACTCCACTCCGGCTTGACTTCCACAAAAATTGCAATTCCTTTATACGGCGGGATCCCCAGCCTTTTTGCAACCTGAACTACATAGATTGCATCATTTGTACCATTGTCCGCAGAAATCTGTCCTTCTGTAAAATTCCGGATCATAGGGACAATTTTACAATTCTTACTTCTTAAAAAATCAATTTCCTCTTTTGTCATTGCATCCTTTCCTGCCAGGGTCCTGCCCCAGAATGCAGGAAAGCATTTTTTTCGCATGATCCATTCATACATGGTGTAGCCATTTTTCAGCCTTTTATTGGCCGGAATGGCTGAATTAACACCAAAAATATTTTTCATACTCTGAATTTCCTTTCTTATCTTTCTTTTTTCGGAATCCGGCTTTGGCTTTAACCAGTCCGTCCATCCGCAGTCTTCACCACTGTCAGATACTTGGCGCTGATGGGGCTGCAAATGGAATTGTTCCCGCTTTCATTTTCGTCGATGACCACCCGGTCTGCTTTCGGCGTTCCCTTTACATACCAGCGCTGCCGTTTTACCCAGGTGGGGACGATCTTGCCGGTATAATATGTAGCGTTCTCGGCGATGGAGACCAGGTCCCCGTCGGCGATGCGGGTGGATGCAACGGCAGACTCCGGCGCTTGGGCCGTTTCTGTTTTCACTGCTCCTTGGGCAGTCTCCTCTTTGGTACAAAGATCCTGCTCTCCCAGGGTTTCCAGAATCTTGGAAACCGCCGCCCGGAAATTAGCCATGGTCTCGCCGAAGTTCCTCATCCAATGCTCCGGATCTGCGTGGTTGCTTCCATAGCCCCGCTTGTGGGCCTCTGCGTGGCCTACCACCTGATCCACGGGGATGTTGTAGGTCTGACACAGGTGGGCGGTGTATTCCGCCGCTACCGCGAACGCCTTGCGGTAATAGGTTTCATCCCGCAGACCATCCTCGCAGATCTCAAACTGGATGAATGCAGGGAAATAGTTGTAGCTGCCCTTTTTGCCGCTTCCCACACCCCAGCAGCAGATATTCAGGGGCAGGATTTCTGCCACACGGATATTGCCATCTTTGTCGTAGCCGATGAAGGCATGGACACAGACTTTTCTTCCGCCGGGCGTGGCGGTGTTCCAATGGTTGCCGGAGGTGTTCACTCCAACCTCCTCCGGGCAGTCCACATAACGCTTCAGATAGGGATTGTTGGCTCCTGTAGAGTGGACCACCACTCCCATGGGAGTCATTTTTCGTGCTGCCGCATAACACAGATTTTTCACTGCATGGGCCTTAATTATTTCCATCTTTTACTCCTCCTTTTTTGCCTGAACATATAACTGATTTGCATAAACGCTGGCACCTGCCACAAGGACTCCCTGTGTAACAGAAGTAAATACTGCATAGGCAGCTTCCTTCATACCGGAAATCTCACTTGTTGCAATGACCCAGACTGCCGACAGCAGAACACCTGCCGCACCAATGACTGTAGGGATCCATTTGTTGGGAAGCCTGGTCTTCTTAAGGCCGGTTCCCAGAAAATACAGAACCGGCACCAAAGCCAGCAACTCCGTTTTTATATAGTCCTGATAATTCATCGCATTTCCTCAAGTAAGAATCAGCCCGATAACAGTGGAAATCAGACCACCGGCCAGTGCCGCAATGATCGCTGTGACGATCTGCTGTATCCGAGCTTTGGGCTGACCCTCAATGGCATCAATCTTCTGCTCGTGACGCGCCAGATGTTCATTGGTATGTTTCAGTTCTGTAGCCAGTGTAACCAGAGTCTCATTCATCGTGCGAATCTCCATCTGAACTGCCTTTAAATCTGAAATATCCCGTTCCAGCATTCTCAATCGCTGCTCATGTCTCTCCAAAACAATCTGTGCTTCTTCCATGAGATACCTCCTTTCTTTTTTATTACACCTGTATTATAAAAGTTAAACTGGACAGGTTTTGTCCAGTTTAAAAAAATTTTTTCTTATTATTGATAGTGAATTTCGTAAATTTGAGGTGCAAAGCAACTGTCTCCTGTGGAAACTGCACAAAAACCACCTATGTCATTTTGTGACTTTAGAACAATCCCGGGAAATGGGAGTAAATTTCCGGTCCTTGCGTCTGCCATAAGCCTCGTAAGGTCAAGATCCCGGTAACTGCCCCTGACCTCCCCGTTAGAAATAAAGTTGCCCACCGCCGCTTTATTGTTCCAGTTTGAACCAAAGCTGCAGAAACGGCCGGCTGCTTCATAGGCGCTTACACCCACGGGGCCTTTATCCAGCTTGGGCAGATGGGCCACCACCCGGAGAATGCGTTTATCCATCAGCTCGGTCATCCGCCCGAAATCCGGCCGGGAATAGAGCCACTGCTCCCCGTATTCTCCTGTGGTGCCTAGGAAGGCTGCGGTGCCAAAGGCATTGTTGGTCTTTGGATCGGCGCTCTCCACCGTAGTATCCAGAATCAGTTTTTCTTCGTAGAGATTCAGCTCCAGCAGCATCCATTTCCCAGCAGGACTGCAGGGTGTCACCGTAAGGCTGTACCTGCGGTCGGAGTGCTTCTGATATGTAATTTTAGCCGGCGCAATGATATTTCCCTGCTCATCCCCAGTCCCCAGGCAGGACATGGTAATAAAGGGCGGGAAGACTCCTTTTACCAAAGAAACCTGTTTCCCATTGGCCCGCACTCCCAAGAACGGGGTTCCCAATTCCAGTTCAAAGGAAAAGGGCTTGCCATCCTCACAGGCGGCCTGCAGCAGCAGGCCGTTTGTGGTGGGATAAAACCTGTGCTTTCCCCAGTGCAGTTCTCTGTCAGATACAAAGGAAACCGGGCCCTTCAGGGAGATCAGGCAATAGCCTGCTTTGTTTTCCATTACGATCTGATTGGAAAAAGAAACAGTTACATTGCTGCCCACATAGTAAATACCGTCATCTCCCCGGTGGAATTTCAAATCTATCATTTTTCTTGTCTGCCTGTTGTAAATGGGGGCGCTGAAATAGTAAGCTGTCTTAGTCCCATCCGGCTCATCTGCAACCAGGCAATAACGGTTTGTATTTTCATAGTCAATTACCAGCAAAGCCCCGTCCCGGAGCTTTGCAATTTCATCTAAAATGGAACGAATCGTTCCCACCTCCTGTCTTTCATACTTTTATATACTTCTGATAATTTTGCCGGACCCGCTTCTGGGCAGTTTCTCCACAAGTTCTATGGACGCAGGCACTTGAAAGGTTGGAAGACACTGAATGCAGAGCTGCTTTACCTCCTCTACGGAAGTGAATTCTCCGACGATCTTCATGCCGATCTGTGTCCCATAAACATTTTGATAGCCATACACCAGCACCTCTTTTACCCGTTCATCCATCCGGACTGCCGCTTCGATCTCAGCCGGATAGATATTCATACCGGCTTTTACAATGAGGTTGTCCCGACGTCCTTTGATCTTCAGCAGGCCCTTTCGATTGATCACAGCCACATCCCCGGTGCAAAGCCAGCCGTCCTGCAGAACCTCTGCTGTCTTTTCCGGATTCTGATAATAGCCCTGCATGACATTATCTCCCTTTACCCACAGAATTCCTTTCTCCCCTGCCCTGGCAATGGTTCCGTTTGCCTTAACGATTTTAATAGAGACAGATTTCAATGGGATCCCCACACAATCGGGGCAGTCCAGGAACAGCTCCGGTGGCAGATAACTTACCCGGGGACCAGCCTCAGTCAATCCATAGACATGATAGATATTGCAGTCCGGAAAGGCCTCCTGGATCCGATCCCCTGCCTTTCTATCCATACATTCTCCGCTGACACAAAGATACTTTAGTTTCCAGTTGTCCTGGGGCATTTTGCGTTTCAGCCTGGCCATCATGCCCACCAGTGTGGGTGTACCGCAAAAAGCAGTAACCCCACACTCTCTGACCAGCTTCAGCGCCTTCATAGGATGAAACTCTCCCGAATAGAAGCGGATCTTTACTCCTTTTACCAGGGCCGTCAGAAACTCGCCCGTCAGGACCGCACAGTGATACAGGGGTCTGGTGATCAGGATCGTATCGGTTTGATCGATACCGAAATAGTCAGTAATGTCTGTTACATTGGTAATAATATTGTCTTCGCTCAGCATGGCCCCTTTGGGTAGCCCCGTAGTTCCCGAGGTGCACATGATCAATGCAGGCGGGTTTTCAGGCTGGATGTACTGGCTGTCTGAAACTTCATAAATCTGAAACTCACTGTCAAAATCCATGATCGCAGCGTCCGGACTTATGGTGCACAGAATCTTGCTGCAGTGCTTCTCTCCATAGCGTACCGACAGGGGCACTGCCGTAACATCCGCGGCAAAGCATCCCAGAAGCGCCATTGCAGCCGCCATCTCTGAGCTGCAGCAGATGGCGCAGCAATGGATTCCCTCTAATTTTCGGGCAAACAGCTCTGCCCAGATTACCAGTTCTCCATAGGTCATCTGCGCATCGTTCTCGCAGACCACCTGGCCCGGACAGTTGAGCATCTTTGCCTTTATAAATTCCCAAAGTTTCATTTGCTCTCTGCGCCTCCTGCCTTTTCCAGCAGTTCACCCAGCAGCGCCTGCTCTTTTTCCTTTACTGCCAGCAGCTTTTTCTGGATGATGGGCAGGACAGAGTCCCGCCGCTTCATGAAATGGGAGGCATACAGCATACGCATCATGTCTGCTTCTGCAATCAGGGGCTCATACCTTTCACTGATATCCGCCGGCAGTCCCAATGCCTTTTCGATGCACCGGATCCTTTCATGCATTACCTTTTTATGCTCCCAGATCAGACGGAACACACGCCAGTCCATCCGCTCATATGGAATGGAACCGTCCAGCAGTTTTCCTGCATATTTTGCAATGTAGTCATGCACTACGATGCCATGGACCATGCCTTCCCCGTCCTCCGGATATTTCTCATAATCCGAATCCAGGTACTCTGCGATTTTTTTGCAGGCAATATCCGCGGAAAACTCCACCTCATCCGGCTTAGGTTTGATTCCCCAGATTTGGGCATGTTCATTTTCCCTGGCCATTGCCCGGATTCCCGCATTGAAGGAACTCTGCTTCACCCAGAATTTACGGTAGATCCAGTTGCTGTCATAGGCATAGATGCAGTAGGTCTTATCCTCCTGGTTGTAGCCGCAGATCAGTCCGTCATGGGGCATGTGGCGTTTTCCGGACCAGCTCTTTCCTTCCATGTAATAATCGTCCACTCCGGTAAATACCACATAATAGCCCGCATCAAGCAGGTTGCGGATGACCGGATTGATGTATCCTCTTATAAACTGGGTAGAAAACCATCTTCTCTCCAGATAGGGATTGTTGTCCCACTTGGAGTCTACGATCCCAATGTCCGGTGTTGTAAAACCCGACAGGAATTTTCGATTGCATTCCAGGATCAGGATCTCATTCAAATACCGGTTGCAGATGGA
>JAFTZF010000039.1 GCA_017464645.1 Lachnospiraceae bacterium
CACGCCGTCTTTATACTCCGCATCGCCTAAATGAATGTGCAGCGGAATAATGGAAATATCGTATTTTTCCAGCAGCTCTTTTGACAAATCACAGGTACTGTCTGAAACTATTTTTATCATATGCAACACTCCTTCTTTCTAAAAGTTTCCTTCCCGGAAACGTTCTATAAGATCTTCCATTTCTGAAAAGCTCTCTACACTGTTAATCTGAGCCCGCAGCCGGGCAGAATTGGGATATCCTGTGGTATACCAGGAAATGTGCTTGCGCATCTCCCGCACACCGGTATAATCCCCTTTATAGTCCAGCTGCATTCGTGCATGGCGCAGCATCATATCACATACTTCATCCAGAGACGGCTTCCCCGGAATCTCCCCCGTCTCCAGATAGGTCCGAATCTGCCTGAAGATCCAGGGATTGCCCTGCACTGCCCGGCCTATCATGATGCCGTCACAGCCGGTTTCATCCAAAAGCTGTTTGGCCGCCTGAGGTGAATCCACATCTCCGTTTCCAATGACCGGGATAGACACCGCCTCTTTTACCCGGCGGATAATATCCCAGTCCGCCCGGCCGGAATAATACTGCTCCCGGGTCCTTCCATGGACCGCAATGGCTGCCGCTCCCGCGTCCTCGGCAACCCTGGCAATCTCCACCGCATTGATATGCTTCTCATCAAACCCCCGGCGGATCTTTACCGTTACCGGCTTCTGAATGGCTCCGGCGGTCTTTCGGATGATCTCTCCCACCAGCTTTGGATTTTTCAGCAGAGCTGAGCCCTCCCCGTTATTTACCACCTTGGGCACGGGACAGCCCATATTCAGATCCAGAATATCAAAGGGCCGTTCCTCAATCTCCTTTGCCATCTCACTGATGATATCCGGGTCCGAGCCAAACAGCTGTAAGGACACCGGATTTTCCCTGGGGTCGATCCGCAGCAGATTTTCTGTATTTTTATTGTGGTAGGACAATGCCTTGGCACTGACCATCTCCATACAAAGCAGGCCGGCCCCCTGTTCCTTACAAAGCAAACGAAATGGCAGGTCCGTTACTCCTGCCATAGGTGCCAATACCAGCTGATTCTCCAACGTTACCTTTCCGATCTGCACTTATTCTTCCCCCACTGCCTCGTTCAGGAAAAACACCTTATAGAACAGTTCCAGCGACTGGAGCAGCTCCGCCTTTTCCTTCTGCAGCTTTCGAATCTTCAGCTCGCTGCCAATCTCATCAAAGAAAAAGTCATCCTCTGCGCAGGTCACCTGAAAACACAGGGTTCCCTCCTCCTCAAACTCCAATGTCAGCACACCGCCGATTTCATTGGTAAACAGGACACACATGATCTTCAGTTCATCCTGAATAGTCTGCGGCAGAGCAGAAAAGTCTTCGTTAAAATAATATTTTTCTTCATAGGAATTGGCTCCGCAAAGAACTACACGTTCGTCGTACATCTAAATCCTCCCGGTTTATACCTTGTAACAATCTATAAAGCTGTATATCAAATATAACCATATACTCCCCGTACGGACACTTCGCCGGCGTATACCGCGTGAAGCTGGCCATCGCATTCTACCAGCAGCTCTCCCCGGCTGTTGATCCCTCGGGCTATGCCGGTGTATTCGTCAATGGAATCCAGCACCCGCACCTGGCGTCCGCAGTTTACCAGAAAACTCTCGTAGTCCGCCTGAAGGCCGCTCAAATCCTCTGTGGCGAGAAATCTTTCATAGTCTCTTTCAAAGCGGTTCAGCACCCGGGCGATGAGTTCCGGTCTGGGCAGAGGATGCCCCGCCGCCATACAAAGAGACGCGGCCGTGTCAGCCAGCTCCGCTGGAAACCGGGTTCCGTTTACATTGATACCAACTCCCACCACCACATGGTCTATGCCCTCTGCTACAGTCTGCATCTCTGTGAGAATGCCGCAGATCTTCCGGCCGTTCCAGACCAGGTCGTTGGGCCACTTGATTCCTACACGCTCCCGGCTTCCTGCTTCTTCCAAAAGCTCCTGACAGGCTCCGGCCGCAGACAGTCCCATTACCAGGGTCAGCATGGATGCCTTGTCCGGCTGAATATCAGGCCGCAGCAATAGGCTCATATAAATATGGTCCTCTGCCTGGGAAATCCAGGTCCTTCCCCGCCGGCCTTTTCCCGCGCTCTGGCTGTCGGCTGTTACCAGTGTCCCATGGGGCGCACCTTCCTTGGCCAGCCTCTGAGCCTGGGTATTGGTGGAGTCCGTTTCTTCCAAGCACACACAATTTTGACCGATTATCTTCGTAGTCAGCAGACCTTTTATCTCTGCTTCTATTTGATTTCTCATGCTCTAACCCCGCAACCAGAAAATCCGTACGATCCAAATCAGCAGCAGTACCAAAAAGGCACCTGCCAGCACAGAGCACAGATATCCAAGAGCCTTTCGTCCCTTTACCAGCGCCATAATCCCGGAGACGGTGCACATGACCGCCCCCAGCACCAGGGCTGCAAGCACTATATATGTACCTGTATTCAGCAGAAGCGCAGCCAGACACAGCACAACCACAGCCGCCGCCAATGTCATGGCCAGTACTTTCCAGCTTTTATAGGGGTCTCTCGCAGAATCTTTCATGCCTGATCCGCTCCTAAAGTGGCCGCCATAACAGCCTTAATGGTATGCATGCGGTTTTCCGCTTCATCAAATACCACAGACTGGGCAGACTCAAATACTTCATCTGTTACTTCCATCTCGGTAATGCCGAATTTCTCTGCAATTTCTTTTCCGATCTTTGTCTTCAGATCATGGAAAGCCGGCAGACAGTGGGTAAAGATTGCCTGGGGACCTGCATTTTCCATAACCTTGCGATTTACCTGATACGGCAGCAGGTCGTGGATCCGCTCTTCCCATACCTCATCCGGCTCTCCCATGGATACCCACACATCCGTATAGATCACATCTGCTCCCTTGGTTCCTGCCATCACATCCTCTGTCAGAGTGATGGTCGCACCGGTTTCCTTAGCCACTTCCCGGCACCAATCCACCAGCTCCTGCTCCGGGAAATATTTCTTCGGTGCGCAGGCCACAAAGTGCATACCCATTTTCGCGCAGACGATCATCAGGGAATTGCCCATATTATACCGGGCATCTCCCATGTACACCAGCTTCACATCCTTCAGACGTCCCAGGTGCTCCTTGATGGTCAGCAGCACTGCCAGCATCTGTGTGGGATGATACTCATTGGTCAGACCGTTCCATACAGGCACTCCCGCATATTTTGCCAGGTCCTCTACGATCTCCTGACCGAAACCGCGGTACTCAATACCGTCAAACATCCGGCCCAGCACACGGGCAGTATCCGCAATACTCTCCTTCTTTCCAATCTGGGAACTGGAGGGATCCAGATAAGTGGTTCCCATACCCAGGTCATGAGCCCCTATCTCAAAGGAGCAGCGGGTTCTGGTGCTGGTCTTTTCAAAAATCAGGGCCACATTCTTTCCAAGCAGCGGCTGCTTTACAACCCCTGCTTTTTTCTCAGCTTTTAACCTGGCTGCCAAATCCACCAGATATTCAATTTCCTCCGGGGTGTAATCCCGCAGGGTCAAAAAGTGACGTCCTTTTAAATTCATAACATATCTCCTCTCGCTCTGCCTTTGCCGCTTTCCTCTGAATACACTCCAGCAAAGACTCCGGTGTGTAGATCTCATACTTGGGCACCCGATACTTCCGGGCAGTCGCCTCCAGCATGGACAGATACAATTCTTTGTAAGTCCAATTCTTTCCCAGCTTCAGCTCCTCCGCCATCAACGGGAACAGATTTTCCACCAAAATTCGCAGCCGTTTGTCAGAGTCCTCCGGCAGCCTGTGCTCCAGGAGCACCTGCCGCTGTGCCTCCGGGTCGGATTGAAGCAGCTTTTCTAAATAATAACACTCTTCGCCGGATTCTTCAATATAATATATTTTTCCCGCAAGCCCATAAATCAGCCTTTTTGCGTCATAATACCCCACTTTCAGGTTCCGCCGGCTCTTCTGCGCATCAAACTGAAGGATGCTGCCCAGGGAGACCTTCGGAGCGATCTCATAAACATTCACGTGCTCCGGGATTTCAAACCGCTTTACATGCCCTCTGCCGAAAATCCGCAGCAAGATCACATCCTCGTAGCCTCGATTTACCAGAGTATTCACGGGCAGTACATTGGTACGGCCGCCGTCTGTGTAGGTCTTGCCGTGAAGCTTTTCATTTTTAAATACAGGCAGATAAGCGCTGGCCAGAAGCATGTCCTGCATCTGTCCGTCGGGCAGCGCCTTCATGTCCACCTCCAGCTCCTTGCGGTCCGTGATGGAATAGGTACAGCAGAAAAAGTCCATGGGACTTTTCCGGATCTTCTCCTCGTCCACATTTTCCGCTATAAGCCTTTTCAGAGGCGTGATGTCTGCCCCTCGATCTGCCACGATCCGCAGAGCGTCCTTGAGTACCTCCTTTAACATATCCGACTCAATATCTCTGGCAAACAACCGCTGCATCTGCTCATCATTCACATCCATGACCTTGGAATATGCAATGTTTTCCCAAAGCTCCACCGCCCGGTCCATATTATCCATGCAGATCATGGCTCCATTGAGGGCTCCTACTGAAGTCCCGGCCACACCCTTGATCTTCACACCGACTTCCCGCAGCGCCTTCCAGGCTCCGATCTGATACGCGCCCTTACCTCCGCCGCCCTCCAGCACCAGACCATATTCTTTCTCCAAATCCAATATCGGCTGCATAAGTTCCTCCTGTACAGGTTCTCATAATTTGCCTGTCATAAAAAGGTTTTCTATAACAGGAAAAGCGAAAAGAGATTGCGCTCTGCGCAACCTCTTCGCATCTCCTATATCATTTCATGTTTCCAAGAATCGCTCTCTTTATACATGAAACTCACTTCATCTCTACTTCTCTTTTGCCACTTCCGTAATGGATGTTACCAGCCCGGCCAGATTCTGGATCTCGGACGGAATGATAATTTTTGTGGCCTGGCCATCTGCCGCTTTGGCAAATGCTTCCAGACTCTTCAGCTGCAGAACTGCCTGATCAGCCTGAGCCTCTTTCAGCATGCGCAGACCCTCTGCATTTGCCTGCTGCACCTTCAGAATCGCCTCTGCCTGACCTTCTGCCTCTTTGATCTTCTTTTCCTTTTCAGCCTCTGCACGAAGGATCGCAGCCTGCTTCTCAGCCTCTGCATCCAGGATCGCAGACTCCTTCTTACCTTCTGCAACCAGAATGGTGGACTTCTTCTCACCTTCTGCACGCAGAATAGCCTCACGACGCTCACGCTCTGCCTTCATCTGCTTTTCCATGGCATCCTGAATAGCTGCGGGCGGAATGATATTCTTCAACTCTACGCGGTTTACCTTAATGCCCCAGGGATCAGTAGCCACATCCAGAGCCGCACGCATCTTGGTATTGATGACTTCACGGGAGGTCAGTGTCTGATCCAGCTCCAGCTCACCGATGATGTTACGCAGGGTGGTAGCTGTCAGATTCTCGATGGCCATGATGGGATTCTCCACACCATATGCAAACAGCTTCGGGTCTGTGATGGCAAAAAATACAACCGTATCAATACGCATGGTTACGTTATCCTTGGTGATAACCGGCTGGGGAGCGAAATCCACAACCTGCTCCTTTAAGGTCACCCGCTTTGCAACTCTCTGCAGAATCGGAATCTTAAAGTGCACACCTACACTCCAGGTGGCCTCATAAGCGCCCAGACGCTCTACAACCACCGCCTGTGCCTGAGGAACGATCTTAATACAGGATGCAAGGATCAGTGCTACAAACAACAACAGAACAAATACTAAAACTCCAATCATACCACTCGGCATCTTTCAGTCCTCCTTATATTC
>JAFTZF010000040.1 GCA_017464645.1 Lachnospiraceae bacterium
TGAGCTGATCCCGCTGTATGACAACGAGAACAGCGTGTGCGGCATCATCTACGAGAACGCCACCTACTACTTCCAGAAGAATCTGCAGGGGGATGTGATCGCCCTTGTGGATGCCAATGCCCAGGTGGCAGCAAGATACACCTACGATGCCTGGGGCAAGGTCACAGGCGTGAAGACGAAGGATGGCACAGCCATCACCAGTTCCACACATGTGGCAAACATCAACCCGTTCCGGTATCGGGGCTACTATCTGGATCGTGAGACGGGGCTGTATTATCTGCAGAGCCGGTATTATGATCCGGTTGTTGGTAGGTTTGTGAATGGGGATATGGCGGAAACATTGTTTTTCACTGATGGTATTTTTGAAAATAATCTTTTCGTATATTGCAATAATAATTCTGTGGGATTCTTTGATATATACGGATATAAAGCATGGTATATACACTTTGCTCATGCCGTTAGTGAGATAACGGGGCTTGCAGGTACGTTTATTGCAGTAGGTAAAGCGATGCCAATTGCAAAGAAACTAATTTTTGCCACATTATCCTATACGATTAAAATAACCGGAATAACAGGACAACTTGCAGCTTGTCTTACAGCTATAGTTACACTAATAGCGCTTTTACTTTTTATTAAATCTGTTTACGATTTGGCGCGTGTCTTTTTTGGAACATGTAAATACATTATACAAGAAATAAAGTATGCGTTGAATCCTTGGCACGAGCATAAATCTACTGATTTAAGTGGACCAGATTTTGATAATGCTTTTGGAGGTTGGTAATATGTGGATTTTAGCAATTCTTTACTTGTTGAATCTAATTCCTAAAATTATAAGCTTTTTCAAGAATGATTTACATGGAGCGAAAGAAACTAATATCTGGTATAACATATTGGATATTATTACGGATATTGCTACATTATCCATACTTGTATTTGCTGCATTGGAGCGTATAGGTATTGAAATAAATATAGCATTAATCGTAATGGTAGTATGTTATATTGTTAAGAAGAAAGTGAAAAAATGATTTTAGAACAGATAACTCACAAAATACTTTGCTTGTTTTTGAAGGAGAACATTGGACTACAAGGAAAAAGCGACACATGATTTTTGCTACCATATGCCTAGAAACAAAGAGATAAAACTTATGTCAATCCTGATTTTAACATTGGTTTTTTGAAAGTCTCTTTTAACAATCAAATCAAAACCTCCGTCCTTCCTCGGATTCATCCGGGCAGGACGGAGGTTTTGTGCTATATAGATCACGCTTTACTTCTCTCCACCATCACATCCACCACAGCCTCTGCGGCATGTCCCGTATCGAAATACTGGATCTGCTCCCGGTAGATCTGACATTTCTTAGCATACAGATCCTCATCAAAGTGCAGGATGTGGTCCATCAGCTCCTGGTTAGAAAAGGCCAGGGTAAAGGGCAGCTCTTCCAGGGAAAAGTAGTAGTCCTTGGTGCGGCGGATCTCCTCGTAGTCCTCTGCGTACAGGAAGCCGGGCCGGTCCAGGGTCAGGAAGTCGAAAGCACAGCCGGAGTAGTCGCTGATGATGACATCGGTGGCTGCCAGCAGCTCCTGCATGTTTTCGTAGGGACTGGCATTGACGATCCGGTCCGTGTAGGTGATGGGGTAGTCATGGTAGTTCACATTGGGGTGGAGCCGCACCAATACGGCCCATTCACCGCCGAAGCGCTTGCTTAAGGTCTCCCGCAGCATCTCATAGTCCAGGTTGTACATGTCCGTCTTGCGGTTGTCCCGATAGGTGGGGGCGTACATGACCAGCCGCACATCTGCGGGCAAGTGGAAATAGGTGCGGACCTTTTCCCGGTAAGGGGCCGGGTCCTCAAAGTACATATCGTTTTTGGGAATGCCCTTTTCCAGCAGGGCACCGTTGTACCAGAAGGAACGGTGGTACAGGTCGGAGCACCATTTGCAGCAGGAGAGGAACAGGTCGATGTACCTGGAGTCGTTTTTGGCCCAGGCGATGTATTCCCTGCTCAGGGCGGACTCGCAGTCCATCTCCACCTTCTTGAGGCCGGGGCCTCCGTGCCAGGTCTGGATGTAGTATTGCTCCGGTCGTTTTTTGAAATAATACAGCTTGCGGGTATTGTCTACCCAGAAGGCTGCGGTAGCCATATGGTAGGCAAAAGCCGCTGTATTGGGCCGTACAGGCCGAATGCCGGCTGGAAATACATAGTCCGGGGAAGCGGCCACCCAGTACAGTTGAAAGCCGGAATCCCGCCGCAGGAACTCTTCTGCGATGAATTTGGGATTGTCCCCGTAGCCGCCGCCGTTGAAGTTGCTGAAGACCACTTTTTTCTTGTCCAGCGGAAAGTGAATAAACAGATTCCAGCAGAGCTTCATCCACAATTTATGAAGGCCCAGATACAGGGGCAGAATATATTTTTTCATAGAAATCCTTTCTGATGCAGGCGGACAGCAGGCCTGCATTTACATGTTCTGTGGAAAGTATAGCATTTTTTCGGCCGGTTGTGAACTGAAAATAGACAATTTGATTTCCTTGTGCTAAACTATTTTCAGTGAAAGGAAGAATAATCATTTATGACTGAGAAAAAAAGAGATCTGACGCTGGACGCTTTGAAAGGCGTGGCGATTTTTTTAGTTATGGTAGGGCATGTGATCAACCTGAATCACATGGCGGACCCTTATGTATATGATTGTATCAAGGCTGTACAGATGCCGCTGTTTATGATGGTCAGCGGCTATTTGTGCGGCAGTGGCCGAAGAGCAGATAGTCTGAAGACCTATGGTGCCATTTTGAAGAAGAGAGCCATTTCCTATCTGGTGCCGTTTTTTGTATGGATCGTGATCCTGTATCCCCTGGAGCTGCTGGGAGCCATTGTGGACACCCTGTTTCAGCTGGATTACGGCCTGTGGTTCCTCATGACCCTGTTTTTGCTGACGGCCATGGTTCATACGGCCCAGCTGGTGTCTGCTGCCGCAGGAGACAAGCCTGTGCTGCGGGAGGTGCTGTTCTGGGGCTCTTATGGGGCCATGACGGCATTCGTGCTTTTGGAGACTTTGCTGGGCTGGGAGTTTTTAAGTCCCGGGCTTACCCGGCTTTATATTCCCTTCTACATGGCGGGTTATGTGGTGACGGCTTATGGGCCGGCTCTGCGTAAGAAGCTTTCAGGCGCAGGGGAGCGCCGTTGGGAGCGGTTGAAAGGGCTTCTGGCAGCAGTGTGTGCAGTGATTTTTGCGGTGCTGGTGATTGGCTATGACTTGACGGAAATGGCCGGACTTATGGACCTTTTGCGGCAGATTCTGGCATCTTTTGCCGGCTGCTATGTGATCTTCTGGCTGTGCCGGCGCCTGCCGGAAGGCGAAGGCAAAAAGGCGGCAGCCTGGCTTGGCAACTACACCCTGGAAATCTATGCCCTGCACTTTCACTTTGCCACCATGTTGAATCAGGGAACTACCTATGGGCTGTATAGCTGGCAGGGATTGATTTATGTGCTGGTATCCTTTGTTCTCATGAGCGCACTGACGGCAGGGATCATTTTCCTGACCAAGAAGGTGCGGATCCTGGATCTGCTTTTGTATGGAAAAATGTCCCGAAAGAGATATGAAAAATCCCAAACCCAGGTATAAAAAGACGAAGTTTCATTGACGAATATTTCGCGCCGTGGTATGATGTACAGGAATAATCGGAAAAGTATGCTGTTTCGCTGAAATAGAGGGAGACAGAGAAGGATACAGGTGAAAAACATGAAGATTATGCCCAACCGGATGGACCGGGGATTTGAGATGCATCAGCAGGAATATGAGCAGAAAGCGCTGGAAGTGCTGCGCTCCGGCTGGTACATTCTGGGTCAGGAAGTAAAAGAGTTTGAAAAAGAATTTGCGGCCAAGATGGGAGCCAGGCATTGTGTCGGTCTGGCCAGCGGTCTGGATGCGCTGTGGATCGCATTCCGTTTGCTGGGAATCGGCCCAGGGGATGAGGTCCTGGTGCAGGGCAATACTTACATTGCCAGCGTCATGGGCGTTACCATGAACGGTGCCACTCCTGTTTTTGTAGAGCCGGATGAATATTTTAATATGGATCCTGACAAGATCGAGGAGAAGATCACGGATAAGACCAAGGCCATTTTGGTGACCCATTTGTACGGTCAGTCCTGCAAGATGGACAAGGTGGTGGCTCTGGCCAAGAAGTATGATCTTCGCCTGGTGGAGGACTGTGCTCAGTCCCATTTGGCCTGCTACGATGGCCAGATGACCGGAACCTTCGGAGATGTGGGATGCTTTTCCTTCTATCCCTCCAAGAATCTGGGTGCCTTTGGCGATGCAGGGGCCGTATTGGTCAATGATGACAAGCTGGCGGAGGACTTCCGTGTGTATCGCAACTACGGAAGCGAGAAACGCTATTACAATAAAGTGGTGGGAGCCAATTCCCGTCTGGATGAGATGCAGGCAGGACTTCTGCGTGTGCGTCTGCCCCATCTGGATGAGATCACACGGGAGCGCGTGCAGATTGCAGAGCGCTATTTAAAAGAGATCAAGAATCCCAAGCTGATGCTTCCCAAGGTGCGGGAGGGTGCTACCAGTGTATGGCATCAGTTCGTACTGCGCTGCAAGGAGCGGGATGCGCTGATCGCTTATCTGAATGAAAAGGAGATCGGAACGATCATCCATTATCCCATTCCGCCCCATTTGTCCGAGGCATATGCATATCTGGGCCACAAAGAGGGCTTCCTGCCCATTACGGAGAAGTATGCAAACGAGGTGCTTTCCATCCCCATGTACAATGGCATGACGGAAGAGGAGCAGACCTATGTGATCGAAGCCTTGAATCAGTTTTGATAAGGAGACACTATGAACATCAAAGAGCAATATAAAATTCTGGAGTTTGGAGACCTGGGCGATGAGCGGGGCAAGCTGGTGGTTGTAGAGGGAAGCAAGGACATTCCTTTTGACATCCAGCGTGTGTTCTACATTTATGGCTCTGATAATGAGGTGGTTCGCGGGCAGCATGCCAACCGCAAGTCCGAGTTCGTGCTGATCAATGTAAGCGGCACCAGCAAGGTTCGGGTGGACAACGGCTTTGAAGAAGACATTATCGAACTGAACCGTCCCCGTATGGGTCTGTATCTGCCCACCATGCTGTGGAAGGATATGTATGATTTCAGTGAGGATTCCGTGCTGCTGGTACTGGCAAATACCCACTATGACGGCAGCGAATATATTCGTGATTACGAGGAATATCTGAAAGAAGTAGGAGGAACAAAGAAGCCATGAGCAAATTATCTATTGTAGTTCCGGTGTACTGGAACTCCGATACCCTGATGCTTCTCTATGAAGACATGAAAGAAAAGGTCCTGTCCAAGCTGGGGGACTATGAGATTGTATTCGTAGATGATGGTTCCGGAGATAATTCCTGGGAAATCATGAATCAGATTCGGGATATGGATGAGAATGTAAAGCTGGTAAAGCTGTCCCGCAACTTTGGCGAGCATGCAGCCATTCTGGCTGGTCTGTCCCAGTGTACCGGTGACTGCGCCGTTACCAAGCAGGCAGATCTTCAGGAAGATTCCGAGCTGATCCTCCAGATGTATGATAAGTGGAAAGAGGGAAATAAAGTAGTGCTGGCTGTTCGGGCTGACCGTGATGAAGGGGCTGTTCAGAAGTTCTTCGCAAACCTGTATTATACGTTGATGCGTAAGCTGGTTATCAAGGACATGCCCAAGGGAGGCTTTGACTGCTACCTGCTGGATCGCCAGGTGATCCAGGTGCTGCTGATGTTAGATGAAAAGAACTCTGCACTGACCTTACAGGTGCTGTGGGTAGGCTTTAAGAGTGACAAGGTTTATTTCCATCGGAAAGCCCGTGAGATCGGAGAATCCCGATGGACCTTATCCAAGAAAGTCAAGTTGGTTATCGACTCTATGATGAGCTTTTCTTATTTCCCCGTACGGTTTATGTCGGGAATGGGTGTGGCTTCTGCAGCCATCGGTGTTATCTGGGCCATCATATTGATGATCCAGAAGATCATGGGTATCGAAGAAGCTACCGGTTGGACCTCCACCATGGTAGTTATGTTGTTCTTCTTCGGTATGATCATGCTGATGCTGGGTATCCTGGGCGAGTATATCTGGAGAGCCCTGGACGCATCAAGAAACCGTCCGCCGTTCCTGGTTGATGAAACCAGAGGCTTTGACAAACCTGAGGGAACAAAGGATCAGGAATAATTCAATGGATATAAGGAGTATGGCAAATAAGCTGTACTCCTTTTTTGTTGCGTAAGGAGTCAGGCGGCGGTTCAGCACCCGGAAGGACAGGTCGTGGTCAGTCTCTTCTCCATCCACCGTGAGAGAGCCGTGAGGATACAAGTCGATGAGACTGGAGTCCTGGCAGCTGAAGAGCAGATAGTTGGACTCATCCTGCTCCAGAGCCTCGATTTCCAGGGTGTAACGGGTGCGGCCCTGGGGAACGATCAGGTCGGTATAGATCTCGCAGGACAGCTCGTAGCCGGTACTGTTGCCGTAGAGCAGGTCATCGTAGAATACATTACCGTTCTCGTCAGAGAGGGCGATGCGGTATACGGAGGTGTTGGTCTCTACGCCGGAATTGATGAAATACAGGTTTACCACATTAAAGGAATCCTCGGTTTCAAAGGTCTGACACCAGGTTTCGCCCGCTTCCATGTCGGGGCCGGTCTCTCCGTAGGTGCCCATGTGCTGATTTACCACAAAATCATCCTGCAGATGTTCTTCTGCAAGATAAGTATCCTTCTGGAATACCAGCGCGCCGCAGGTCACTGCCAGCAGGGCTGCAGAGGCTCCCAGGCAGGCGTAGGCTGTGCCTTTGCGGGAAAATAGCCTGGTTCCCGCCAGCTGCTCTGTACCGTCGCAGACCAGGGCATAGGCAAAGAAGGTAAACGGGATACTATAGGTGGGCGCGGTTTCCCAAAGCAGCTGGAAAGCCATGCCGCCCAGCAGATTTAAGGCGATCAGAAATACGCCGTCGGCTTTTTTGCGGCGGAAAGCAAAGAAGCAGGAGACGCAGACCAGAAACAGCTGCAGTACCCGGAGCATCTGGGAATATTCGGTCAGATAGCCGGTCTTGCTGCCCACAATGAAGGGATGGAGCCCGTTAAAATCCGTACACAGACTGTGCTCGTAGGTAAAGAAGTCAGTTCCGTCCACCCAGCTGTTCAGCTGTTTGTCCAGCAGCAGCTGAATATTGCCGGCCAGGCCGTTTTCGGAAAGGCGTTCCTTGATAACAGAAATGGTGCCATCCAGCTTATCCTGGGCGGTGGGCAGGGAAATGGTATACTGCAGATCTGCATGGTTGAAGCTGCCGTCCCACTGAGAGCCCATCATCATAAAATGAGTCACAGGGAGAGCAGTGTCTGTGGTGTCAAATGGCACATAGTGATTCACAATGCCCTTCCAGCCCACAAAAGATACCACGGCGGTCAGGCAGAAGGTCAGAATGGCCGGGGCATATTTTTTCAGAGTGGCCTTTTTAGGAGCCATGGTCCAGAACAGGAAGATGGCAATAAAGGCAATGAGAGCGGTAGCCCGCACCTTAAAGCCTGTGATACACAGGATACCCATGATGCCCGCCAGAATGCAGGATTTCTTTTTGGAGTCCGTCTCCCGGATGCACAGCCACAGATACACAGCTGCGCAGGCAAAGGTCATGGATGTGGTGGCGGTATAATAATAAGGCGTCCAAACATAGGTAAAAGGAGAAATAAAGCACAGCAGCAAGAAGAATACTGCTGACTTCTGATCCTTTATCTTTTTCACAGAAAGAAATACAAAGAGCAGGGCCAGGTCGATATATACGATATTCAGCAGCTGGACTGCGGTCATATAGCGGTCAGCAGGGCAGCCAAGGGCCTTTACCAGGCTTAAGTACCAATAGGTGATCAGGGTCAGACCGTAATTGTTGGGCACCTGGGTGAAGTAGTCGTTGAACAGGGTGGGAGAAATGGCATGGGTGTCCAGCATTTCGATGGCCTGTCCCAGCACCCAGTAGCCGTCGTAGCGGATGTTGTTGTGCATCAGCAGCACGAAGGCGACCTGCAGCAGGACTATACCGCCCCAGAGAATCCAGGTGATCCGTTTTAGAGCCGGGTCCGAAGCATTCGCAAGGAATTTCCACGCAAAGAACAGCAGCAGGAACAAGAGCAGAGCACCCGCCACAGTCATCCAGCCCGTAACTGCGTGGATCATGGTATAGCCATTTAAAAAGATCAGAAGCCCCAGAGAAACCCAGAGCAACAGTTTATGCCATAAAGAAGTTTTTGTCATCGCATTCATTCTCCCATCTGTTTGATGTTAACTTGAGTATATCATTATATGGGCCCGGATTCAAACAAAACTTGGTTGCATGATTCCTCTAATTTGTTTATAATGATACTAAGTGTATTTGCGCACAGATTTAAAAGCGGAATCACAAAAAATATTACGGAAACAAAGAAACGGGAGGAATAGAGAAGACATGGATAAGTTGTATTTGATTATGCCGGCTTACAACGAAGAGGCCAATATTGAACAAGTGATTTCCGAGTGGTACCCGGTTGTGGAGAAAATAGGAGGAGAGAGCCGTCTGGTGATCGTGGATGACGGAAGTAAAGATCATACCTACGAGATGATGCTGGAGGCAGCCAAGACCCGGCCTTTATTCCAGCCCGTTACCAAGCCCAACGGCGGCCACGGAGCTACCGTGCTCTACGGATACCGCTATGCGCTGGAGCAGGGAGCGGACTATATTTTCCAGACAGACTCTGACGGCCAGACCCGCCCGGATGAATTCTGGCAGTTCTGGAAGCAGAGAGAGGCCTATGATATGGTCATCGGACACCGCAGCAAGCGTGAGGACGGATTCTCCCGCGTGGTGGTGACCAAGGTGCTCAAAGCAGTGATCAGGGTATGCTTCGGCGTGTCTGTAACAGATGCCAATACCCCCTTCCGTCTCATGAAGGCTTCCACCTTAAAAGAGAATATTCACCTGGTTCCCCGGGATTTTAATTTGTCCAACGTGATCATTTCTGTGATCTATGCCAAGAAGCAGCTGAAGGTAAAATACTTCCCCATCACCTTCCGTCCCAGACAGGGTGGTGTGAACTCCATCAATCTGAAAAAGATTTTCAGGATCGGTCAGCAGGCAGTGAAGGATTTCCGTACCATCAACGCAGCTCTGGCAAAGGCAGAGAAGGAAAGTAAATAGGAGTCAAGGACACGAGCTATGATAAAAAAGATTCACAACACTCTGGTACAGATCGTACAAAAGGGTTACTGGGTATTTTTTGCAGCCGCCTGTATTGCACTGGCATTGTTTTGCTTCTGGCGTCTGGATGTGAAATACGTGGATTCCTGGGATGAAGCCCGTCACGGAGTCAATGCCTATGAGATGATTCAAAATGACAACTACATTCAGCACACCTACAATTATGAGGTGGACGACTGGAACCTGAAGCCCTCCCTCAGCTACTGGGGCATTTTGCTGGGTTTTGGTATTTTCGGATATGGCGTATTCGGCCTGCGGTTTTACTCGGCCCTGTGCTACCTGCTGACGGGTATCGCTGCCAGTCTGTTTGTGAAAAAGAAGAGCAAGGTGGGCTCTATTCTGGTGCTGGGCTTTTTCTGCGCCAATACCCTGCCTTTGTATGCGCACCTGGCCCGGGCGGGAGATGCGGACAGCCTGTATCTCATGCTGTTCACCTTTGCTATGCTGGCCATGCTGCAGATCCCGAAAAATAAAAAGTATCTCTATGTGTGCGGCCTGTGCTTTTCCCTGGCCTTTCTCACCAAGAGCTGGCATGCGGGCATGATCGCAGCCATTGGCGGCCTGTATCTGCTGCTTACAGGAGAGATCCGCCGGATCCGTCTGAAGGAATGGCTGATCTTCCTGGCATGCATTTTCGTACCGCTGCTCATCTGGTTTGGCTGGCGCTATCAGGCAGATGGCTTCACCTTCTTAAAGCAGATGGTAGAGGTGGACCTGCTGGCCCGCACCGGTACAGACAATTACGAGGGACACAGCTATCCTTTCTCTTTCTACTGGGATACGGTCCTTGGAAATACCGCGTATATCTATCCCTGGATCGTGGGAGTCTGCGCTGCGGCAGCTGTGGGACTGGTGATCTATTGGGCTTGGAGACGCAAAAAGAATGCAGCGTCAGGAAATACCGAAGCGGAGGAAAAATCCGCTGCTCAGCCGGATGCTGCAGAGAACCCGGTTTCCGGAAAAGAGCCGGGTAAGCTGGCTCTGGGACTGGCCTTGTGGTTTGGAATCACCTTTTTTGGATTCTCAGCCATGAAGACAAAACTCATCTGGTACTGTTATCCGGCCATCGTTCCGCTGTTTGTGGCAGCGGCACTGGCGCTTGGCTGGCTTATTGAATACGGCTTCGGCAAAACAAAGGAAAGTGGTGTGAAGCCATGTCTGCCCCAGCTTCGCAGCGCCGGACAGATCCTGCTGGCGGCAGGCTGCATGATCTGGGTGGCTCACTTTATGAAGGTGACCTATGACACAGCCATTGTGGGGATCCACGGCGACGGATTCCAGGATTTCCTGCAGGAGAGCGCAGATCAGGACAGCGCGTACGCAGGGCGGACGGCTTACATCCAGGTAGTGGGAGAGAAGGCGGAGCAGCTGGGCGACTGGGATCAGAATCGTCTGTTTCTGGCGGAGATCAGCGGCAACTTCCGGTGTCAGGATGGAGGCGTGGAAGCCTTTTTGGAGGCGAACGAAGACTGCGTCCTGTATATCGAGACTGCCTATTATGAAGAGTACCGGGAACAGCTGGAGGATTATGAGATCCTGTACGAGGATCTGAAACATCCGTATTTTCTGCTGGGAAAACAAAAAGGACAGGCACTCATGGCAAAGTACTCGGAAGGGGACATAAGGCCTTTTTCCTATGAAGAGGTGCTGAAAAGACATAAAGGACAACCCGGTGTATGGCAAGATGGCTTTGATAATACTTCGGAAGTAGAGCTTAGCAGTGTTCAGGATGTGATTGAACGAGCCAGAATGGAACTTAGTAAGGCATATGATGAAAATGACGGTGTAAAAGTACGCTACGATGACGAGGCAGATATGTGGGAAGTGTGGTTTTACATTGATGACGATGAAGTGGCAGGCGGAGACATAAGCATATATCTGGATAGTAAAGGAATCACCCACCTTACTGTCGCTGGGGAGTAGGTCCGCACCTGCGTAAATTGGTTGAACTTGTCAAAACTTTATGATATAGTTAGATAGAATAAATAATATGGAGGCATTATGTCATGAGAACTTATCTCGTTACAGGCGGCGCCGGTTTTATCGGCTCCAACTATATTCACTATATGTTTCGTAAATACGGAGATACCATCCGCATCATCAATGTGGACTGCCTGACCTACGCAGGCAATCTGGAAAACCTGAAGGATGTGGAAGATCAGGACAATTACACCTTTGTAAAGGCTGACATCCGTGACCGGGAGGCCATTGAGAAGATCTTTGCAGAGAATGAGATTGACCGTGTGGTACACTTTGCGGCAGAGAGCCATGTAGACCGCAGTATCCGCAACCCGGAGGTTTTCGTGGAGACCAATGTACTGGGTACCCTGGTGATGCTGAACGCAGCAAAGAAGGCATGGGAGCTGCCCGACGGAAGCTACAGGGAGGACAAGCGCTTCCTCTATGTTTCTACGGATGAGGTGTACGGATCCCTGGAAGAAGGGGATACTTATTTCTATGAGACCACTCCCTTTGCGCCTCACAGCCCCTATTCTGCAAGCAAGGCATCCGGCGATATGCTGACCCAGGCTTATTATGATACTTACAAGTTCCCGGCCAACATCACCAGCTGCAGCAACAACTACGGCCCTTACCAGTTCCCGGAAAAGCTGATCCCCCTGATCATCAACAATGCGCTTCAGGGCAAGAAGCTGCCGGTGTACGGCGATGGCAAGAATGTGCGTGACTGGCTGTATGTGGATGACCATGCAAAGGCTATCGACATGGTACAGGAGATGGGACGCTTAGGACAGCGCTACAATGTAGGCGGTCACAATGAGAAGCAGAATATCGAGATCATTCATATTATTCTGGACACCCTGCAGGAGATGCTGCCGGAGGGAGATCCCCGCAAGGCACTGGTAAGCAAGGATCTGATCACCTATGTGGAGGACCGCAAGGGCCATGACCGCAGATATGCCATTGCTCCTGACAAGATCAAAGAAGAGATCGGCTGGTATCCGGAGACCATGTTCAAAGAGGGTATCCGCAAGACCATTGCCTGGTTCTTTGAGAATGAAGAGTGGATGAAGCATGTGACCAGCGGTGATTACCAGAAATATTATGCGGAGATGTACAAAGCATAAAAGATACGAGAAAAATCCGAAAATGGAGGACACGATACAATGAAAGGTATTATTTTGGCCGGAGGCGCAGGTACAAGACTGTATCCGCTGACCAAGGCGATTTCCAAACAGATCATGCCGGTTTATGATAAACCCATGATTTATTATCCCTTATCTACACTGATGCTGGCGGGAATTCGGGAGATCCTGATCATCTCTACGCCCCGGGATCTGCCGGTGTTTGAGGATCTGTTTGGAGACGGCTCCCAGCTGGGTCTGGAGATGCACTATGCAGTGCAGGAGTATCCCAGAGGGCTGGCAGATGCGTTTATTATCGGCGCAGACTTTATCGGTAGCGACAGTGTAGCGCTGGTGCTGGGCGACAATATTTTCTATGGTCAGAGCTTCTCCCAGGTGCTGAAGCGTGCAGCGGCCAGAGAGAGCGGAGCCACCATTTTTGGTTACTATGTAAAGGACCCCAGAGAGTATGGTGTAGTAGAGTTTGATGAGGAGGGTAAGGCTCTGTCTATCGAAGAGAAGCCGGCCAACCCCAAATCCAACTATGCAGTACCGGGTCTGTACTTCTATGACAATGATGTAGTAGAGATTGCAAAGAATGTAAAGCCCTCTGCCCGCGGTGAGATCGAGATCACCAGTATCAACAATGAGTATCTGCGCAGAGGCACTCTGCAGGTGGAGACCCTGGGCCGTGGCTTTGCATGGCTGGATACAGGCAATCACGATGCACTGCTGGATGCGGCAGACTTTGTGGCAGCTTTCCAGAAACGTCAGGGACTGTACATTTCCTGTATTGAAGAGATTGCTTACCGCCGTGGATTCATCGACAGAGAGCAGCTGCTGAAGCTGGCAGAGCCCCTGATGAAGACTGCCTATGGCCAGTATCTGGTGGACGTAGCCAACGGGTTATAAGGAGTAAGAGATGGGAAAGATTACAGTAGAGACATGTGAGATAGAAGGTCTGAAGGTGATCACCCCGACAGTGTTCGGAGATGAACGTGGTTACTTCATGGAGACCTATAATTACAACGATTACAAAGCGGCGGGTATAGACATGGAATTCGTCCAGGACAATCAGTCTGCCTCCAAAAAGGGCGTATTGCGTGGCCTGCATTTCCAGATCAATTATCCTCAGGACAAGCTGGTGCGGGTAGTCAGCGGAGAAGTGTTTGATGTGGCTGTGGATCTGCGGGAAGGCTCTGCCACCTACGGAAAGTGGTACGGTGTGCGTCTGTCCGCAGAGAATAAAAAGCAGTTCTTTATTCCCAAGGGCTTTGCTCATGGATTTTTAGTACTGTCTGATTACGCAGAATTTGCTTACAAGTGCACGGATTTTTACCATCCGGGCGATGAAGGCGGCCTGCTCTGGAGCGATCCGGACATTGGTGTAGAGTGGCCCATTCCCGAAGGAATGGAGCTGACCATTTCCGAAAAGGACACCAAGTGGGGCGGCATTAAGGAGTTGAAAAAATAAATGGAATTATTACAGTTGACAGCAGAAGTGTTTATTGATACTGGAAAAGATTTCCGCCCGGAGGATTCCCTTCAGGCGGAATATTCCTGTGGGCAGGGAGATGTGGTAAAGCTGGATTTTGACCTGACCTGCTTTGAGAATACCGTGGGTTTTCGCTTTGACCCGCTGCTGGAGGACAGCAGTATGGTAAAGCTTCTTGGCATTACCCTGACCTATGACAATGAGGAGAGCAAAGAGATTCCCATTTCCCGGATCAAGACCAACAGCGATGTAGACTTAGAGCCTATCTATGTGTATCTGCATCATGACCCCAAGTTCTTTGTGGATGAGGCCCTGTGTACCCATCTGACCAAGGCCAGCGTGGAGTTTCAGGTGCTGGAA